>JBIJCV010000188.1:0-4288 GCA_044344525.1 Gammaproteobacteria bacterium
AGATTTATTTATCGGACTCAGCGGGCGGCATCATGTAGGGCTCGACGGTTCCATTGATCTTCATCATCAGTGGTTGGCCGCGGCGGTCGAGCGCCTTGCCCATGGCAACCCGGATCCAGCCTTCGCTGACGCAGTATTCCTCTACATCCCGACGCTCCTTGCCGTTGAACCGGATGCCGACACCACGCTCCAGCAGTGCTGCATCGTGGTGCGGACTCCGGGGATTGGTGCTCAGGCGGTCGGGTGGATTTGTCGTCACAGTGGACTCCGTGGTTAAGGTAACGGCGGATAGTAATTTCAAAGCCCCTGTTCTGGCGAGTGTGGCCAGCGCCCGGACGCAGCCGCCACTGTCACACCCCTATGCCGTGGTTTTGGTTGACCGGGATTCAGCCGCGCCCGTTTCTGCGAATAATCAAATGCTCCGGCACCTTACTCCCTGACCGGTCCGTACCGGCCGGGGAAGAGCGGCAGCAACACCAGAACGAGCAGCAGCAGAGCTGTGCCGCCTGGATTCTTGACGGCATAAACCAGTGGTGTCAGCGCAATCCGCGTGACCATCCGCAGCCACTCGTGCTGCCGGATGTAATCGGCAATCGGCGGCGAGATCCGGTAGTACCAGGCGACGAAGGCCCGGCCTGTTGCAGTCGTCAGCAGATACCGGTCGCGGAACTGCCGGAGCGCCATGACCTCGGGTTCCAGGTAGGAGCCGAAGGCCGCGGTGGCGATGAAGCAGCCGCCGGTACCGCCGGGTCCCAGGCGCTGCACCAGATAGCCCCCCGAGTAATCATCGTTACCAGCGACAGGATCGGGCTCGGTCGCGGTGAGGCTGAGCGTGTAGAGGGCATTGGTGTCCTCACCTTCCACAGCCACGTCCCAGACGCCAACGTCGACAACCCGGGCCTCACCGGCGGCCAGGTTGCCGACGAGAATGACGGGGTCAATGGGACTCCTCATGGTTGTTACAGCGAAGCCACCGACCGTATAGCTGGCGCGAGTAAGCACCACGTTGGTTGCGGCAGAGGGACCGTTGTTCCGTACAGTGGCACGATGGGTAACCACGAGGAAATCGATGCCGATGTCCCGCACAATGTTGTCGCTGATATCCTGCGATCCGATCTCGATATCCGCGCAGGTCGGTGCCGCAACATAGGTGGTCGAGCTGTTGTTCGTGCCCGTCTGATCGACGGTGCCAGCGTCTGCCGTTGCAGTCGCGGTGTTTGCGAGGCAGCCCGTCGCACTGCCACTGGCCTGAATCGTGAGCTCCAGTGTCGCCGAGCCGCCGCTCTGGATCGCTCCGGTGGTCCACCGGCCCGTGGCCGGATCATAGCTGCCCTGGCCAGGCACCGAACTCGAAAGGATAGTCCCCGATGGCAGCTGATAAATGACGACCGCTCCGCCCGCGTCCGGCCCACCGTTGGTCACGGTGATCGTGATCGTCGTCTGGTTGGACCCGCCGACGCCCGGCTGCACTACCGGATTGCTGGCGCTGGTGCTGACGTCAAAGTCGGCGTTGGCGAGACCGGGCGTGCCGCTCAGCTGGATCGTGATAGCCGTGCCGCCTGCATCGTAGCTGATGCTGTCATCGAAGACGCCGGAGATCAGCGGTGCGAACTGGATGGTAGCGGTGCAACTCTGGTTGTTCGTCAGCGTGATCGCATCGCAGCTGCCGCCGATGAAGCTGTAGGGCGCCGCCAGATCCTCTGTCAGATCAAGCGTCACGGCCAGCGCGTCCGTGTTCCTGATGGTCACGGTGCCGGTACCAGTGCTCCCGGCCGAAACGGTGCTGGCAAAAATCAGCTTCCGGTCAGTGGTGTCGCCAACCGAGTCAGTGACCACGATGGTCGGAGTGCCACCGCTGCCGCTTACGGTCACCACCTGCGGTATTCCGCCGAGGTCGAACGTCAGGCTGTCATTGAATGTGGAGGTTGTCGTCGGCTGATAAGTGACCGAGATCGTGCATTCCTGGTTCGGCTGCAGTGTGATCGTGCAGTCGCCGGGATCAGCTATGCCGAACGGGGCTGCGAGGGAGTCGGTAATGCCGATCGTCACCGCGGCTGCCGTAAGGTTGGTGACGGTGACAGTCTGCAGCGCAAGCGTGCCGATCGTCGTATTGCCAAACGCAACGATATGATCGGTCGCGCTGCCCTCGGAGTCTGTCACCTTGACTCCAGTCACATCAGTGCCCAGGTAGATCTGAATGCCTTCGATTTGCTGGTTGTCGAAACCGGCATAGAGGGAGATATAGCGCGTGCCTGCCGGCAAGTTGGAGAAGGTCGTCAAGCCGGAGTGTGTATAGGTGCCGCCGGCATCGCTATTGTTGTCGAGGGTCAGCCGACCGGGGAAAGTGGTGGTGTTAAGCACCGAGTTCATATCGGCAATCAGGCCGCTTGGCATGTAGGTGACGTTGTAGGGCGTGACGACGATGCCAGTCACCGGCAGAACCGCGAGTGAGGCGTCGCGCAGTTCCAGTGTGTAGAACACGCCGGACTGCTTGAGGTCGCCCAGACCGAGGGTGGTGGCATTGGTGACCGCGATGTTGCTCAGGTCCAGCGCAGCAACCAGCGTACCGGCCGCAAGAAAATTGGGCGGGCTGGGTGGCTGCCCGGTCATCATGCGCTGGAAGGACGGGTTGGTATTGTCAGGCCGGCCGGGGATCGAGGGAATCGAAGTGAATTCGGTGCCGGCAGTCACGCCCGCCGTAATGTCGGTGAAATTTGCCCCCAGAGTGACCCGCTGACCATTGCTGAAAACCCCGGGACTGGTGTTTCCGGAGGGCGGACCCCAGACAGCCCATTCGAACTCGGCTGCCGCAGGCCGGACCCCGCACGCGAGCAGAACAAAAATCGCCAGGATGCGCTTCATGGGTGACTCTCCCGGTCATCCATGACCTGCCAGTTTGTTGGTTTTGCGGGTTTCAGGCCTTGCCTGAAATCCAAGCGTATCGAGCGTTTATATAACACCTTGCGGATAGTGGGGAAAGGCACCTTTTCTCTACGGCATTGCCGGCAACCTGGGCGCGAACACACCGCTGGGGCCCATCATCCTGTCACTGGGTCATGGCGCGCGGTGAGGGTTGGCGAAATCAATGATTGGGATCAGAATCCGAATTCTCCGGATTTCCACCAAGGACACAACGATGAGGACATTGAAATTCGGTCTTGTCCTCGCAATCCTTGGCCTGGCATTGGGTCCGGTAGCCTGCTCCCCGCCGCCGCCGGCAGCCACACCGGTAGCCCCATCAACAACCGGGCTGCCGCCACCGAACCCCGAGAACAACGTCTACTTCGGCGACGTCCATGTGCACACCGGCTGGTCCTTCGACGGGCTGACCAATGGCTCCAAGACCACGCCCACGGACGCCTACGCCTGGGCCCAGGGCAAGGCCATCACCGGCAGCGGCGGACCGGAAATGCAGATCAAGACCCCGCTCGACTTCTACATGGTGTCCGACCATGCCGAGTACATGGGGGTCTTCAACCAGATGTCGAACCCGGACAGTCCCATCAGCAAGACCGAGCTTGCCAAGGGAGTAACTTCTCCGGATGCCAATGTGCGCCTGCAGACTTTCGCCGGCATCCTGCGCGACATGAGCGAAGGCAAGCGCGATCCGCAATTGAGCGACCCGGCGCTGGCGCGCACCGTCTGGGCCGAGATCATCAAAGCCGCGGACGCCAACTACGTCCCCGGCAAGTTCACCACCTTCGCCGGCTTCGAGTGGACCTCGAATCCCCAGAAACGCAATCTGCACCGGGTCATCGTCTTCCGCGATACCGCGAAACTGCCCGACATGGCGCTCTCGGCACTGGATTCCGATGATCCCGAGGTGCTGTGGAAGTGGATGGAGGACCAGCGCACCAAGGGAGCGACGCTCTTCGCCATTCCCCACAATGGCAACGCCAGCGATGGCCTCATGTTTGATCTGGTAAAGCGGGATGGCAAGCCCATCGATGCGGCCTACAACCAGACTCGCGCCGCCAACGAACCGCTGTATGAAATCACCCAGATCAAGGGCACATCGGAAACCACTCCCGAGCTGTCGCCGACCGACGAGTTCGCCGGTTTCGAGCTCTGGAACTACACCCTCTCGGCGGATTTCGAGCGGCCTTCTCATCCAAAGGGCAGCTATGCCCGCCAGGCCCTGCTGGATGGCATGAGCCAGGCGGCGGCCGGCGCTGGCAACCCGTTCAAGTATGGCTTCATCGGCGATACCGACACGCACAATGCCGCGGCCAGCCACGAGGAATACAACTTCACCGGCAAGTTCGCGTTTGAGAACAATGCCAAAGAA
>JBIJCV010000189.1:0-4284 GCA_044344525.1 Gammaproteobacteria bacterium
ACGCGATAATCGAGATCCAGGCGCAGTGTGCGCACAAACCACTGGCCCAGTTCACCGAGGGTCATGCCATGCCGCATCGGCAGCGGACCGGCACCGACGAAACTCTCCCAGCCGGCACGCAACGTAAGCCCCTCGACCGGGCGACCAGCGGGATTCGGCCGGTCGAGCAGCCAAACGGATTTTCCGGTTCGCGCACAGTCCTCGAGGACATAGCGCAGCGTGGTCAGGAAGGTATAGATACGGCAGCCAAGATCCTGCAGGTCCACCAGCAGCACATCGAAGCTGGCCAGCATGGCGGGTGTCGGCCGACGCACCTCGCCATAGAGGCTGAACACGGGAATGCCATGCACCGGATCGACGTAGTCTGGTGACTCGATCATGTTGTCCTGCTTGTCGCCGCGCAGTCCATGCTGGGGACCGAAGGCACTTGTCACGCGCAGACCGTTGATAGCCATCAACGCATCCAGGCTGTGGGTCAGATCGGCCGTCACCGAGGCCGGATGTGCCAGCAGCCCGAGCCGCCGGCCACGCAGCTCCTTGTGCAGCGAACCCTCACCCAGCAAGCGGTCAATGCCACATTTCATGATTTGCCTGCTTCAGAATTCCAGCGCGAAGGATTCGGGGTGGTGAAAATCCGGCTTCCCGGCCGGGTGCTTCAGCGCCCAGTGGGTGATTGTGCCGGATTGTTCCTCGATCACCGCCGACAGCGCCAGGCGCAGCACAGCTGCGCCGGCACTCAGTGCCTCCGCAGGCAGTGTCGCGACCAGCTCCAGCCGGCCAGCCGCACGCTGCCAGCATAGTTGCGGTGCGTGGTGCAGCGGCAGCGGCGTCATGCCGGCACGATAAGCCGTGAAGGCATAGGCCGCCCACTCACCGGACGGCGAAAAATTAAACTCGTGATATGCCGGTGACCGGTCTTGCGCGACGAAGACCTCAAAGCAGGTATGCCGCCACAACTCATCGGCACGCCCGGCGCTGGGCATCGGTGTCGGCAGCCGCAGCTGCTCCGGATCAGCATCCAGGCTGTAGCGCAGGCGGAGGCTTCGGTCGGCAGCACGATCGACGCTCACCGTCAGTCCGCGCACGCAGCCGCCCGACGAGAAAGCGCAGAGGCTCAGCGTGGTGCCGATTACAACGATGTCCCTGCTCCCTTGTTCCGGCGCACCGTATCGATACTCGCACAGAGCTGCGCAATGCCGCGGAGCATGCGCGTACCGGGCACATTGAGCAGATCCGGATCGAGCACAAACAGTCCGCCCAGTACGCTGGCAGGCAGCGCCGGCCACGATCGCCACATCTGCAGCGGCGACGCACCAGCCGTACTGGCCGGGCCGGGCTCATAGTCGGCAGCGATGATCACCTCCGGTGCGGCCGCGATCACCGCCTCCTGGCTGACCACCGGCGTGAGTCCGGCCACGGTCTCAAACACATTGGCACCGCTGCACAGCCGGATCGCCTCACCGATGAAGTGGCTGCCGGTCGCAGTGACCAGCGGCTGCGCTGCGATCTGATAGAACACCCTGACCGGCGCAAGATGGCCGTACCGCTCGCGCAGACGGTCAAGCCCGCTGTCCCATTCATCAGCCGCACGACCGGCAGCAACATCGGTGCCGGCAGACGCACCGATCAGACGGATATGCCGACCGATGTCATCCAGCGTGCGCGGCTCAAGATCCACGACGCGATAGCCGAGCCGGCGCAGGCGATCGAGCACGACCTGCGAATTGCCGCTCGGCCAGCCCAGGATCAGATCGGGCCGGACGGTGGCGATGGCTTCCAGATCCACCCGGAAAGCATCGCCGACCCGTGGCACCTGGCGGGCTGCTGCCGGGTAATCGCTGTATTCAACGGCACCTGCCAGTTGTCTGCCGGCACCGGCTGCGAATACGAGCTCAGTCAGGTGCGGCGACAGCGTCACGATCCGTACTGCCGGTCCGGCAGGTCCCTGCGCTATGGTGGCCTGGCCACCGCCATCGCAGCCAGCCAGCAGGCAAGCTCCGGCCAGCAGCACAAGCGACGTCAGTCGACGACGACAGGCCGCGCTAGACCAGCCAGTCATACAGCGTCAGAACGGCAATCACCGGGCACCAGATCATCCACAGCGTGCGCATCACCAGACTGCGCGCCGCGCGAATCCGGTCCAGCGCTTCAGCCGCATTGCCCACATCCAGGGTCACGCGCCCGGAGGCCGCGATACCAACCCGGGCGACGACCTCACTGGTACCTTCGGCAAAAGGCAGCGGGATTTCAGGCCCGCCGTTACGCCAGCCCGACATCGCTTCCTCGAAATTGCCGGCCAGCACATAGCCAAGCATCAGCAGCCGCGACGGAATCCAGGCCAGCGCGCCGTGCAGTGTGCGCACGGCCTCACCCATCGCCGCCGGCGTCTCGCCGACCATGGTGTCGCCAGCGGTGCCCCTGCCGGCTGCCCGCACCTCTACCCGATGCCGCATCAGGTCAGCCACGCGGAACGCCCAGGCACCGGTCGGCCCCAGCAGCAGAAACCAGAAGATGACACCGAAGATACGGTTGTTGGCCTGCGTATAGATCGCACGCTCCACCGCCTCGTTGCATCCGCTATTCGATTCCGGCGGCGCGCGCTCCAGCAGTTCTTCTGCCACCTGGCGCTGTGTTTCAGCGTCGCCCGATTCCAGTGCCGCAAGGTAGTCCTCGACTTCGTCATCGAGATCGCGCGGGCCGAGCGAGAACAGCAGGACGACGACCGCAAACAGGAAGTATGGGATCCGCAGCAACTCGTCCCAGAGCAGCAGCGAAGCCAGCGCCACCGGCGCCACCAGCAGCATCGTCAGCACCAGCGTCAGACTGACGGCCAGCACTCTGCGCGCCTTGCGCAGGCGGCGCAGATGCTGGTCGAACAGCGGATCCAGCCAGCGGAACTCGCGCAGATGGAACAGATGCGTGAGCATCCGCTCCGTGGCAAGGCCCAGCAACAGCGCTAGAAAGTTCATGACATCAGTTTACCGGCGGCGGGCAAGCAGTCGTTCCAGACGGGGCCAGTCGAAGGCAGGACCCGGATCGGTCTTGCGTCCCGGCGCGATATCGCAGTGACCGACGACCGGGGCGCTCGCCAGCGACGGCATCCCGCGACGCAAGGCCTTTATGGTCGCACACAGACGCTGATACTGGGCAGTCGCATAGGGCCGATCGTCTGTACCTTCGAGTTCGATACCGACCGAAAAGTCGTTGCAGTTGTCCCGGCCGGCAAAGCGCGAACGGCCGGCATGCCAGGCCCGGCGATCCAGCGGGACATACTGCATGACCTCGCCATCGCGGCGGATCAGCAGATGGCTGGAAACGCGCAGTCCCTCGAGTTCGGCAAAGGCGGGATGGGCAGCCGGGTCGAGTGTGTTACAGAACAGGTGGTCGATCCACGGCCCGCCGAATTCACCCGGCGGCAGGGAAATGCCATGCACGACGATCAGTTCCGGGACGCTGCCGGGCGGACGTGCATCGCAATTGGGCGAGGCCAGCTGCATCGCGCCGCGCAATCCGCCGGTAGCCAGATCCACGCGCAGCACCGGCCGGCGCTTGCGCACCTGCATTCCTTTGCTGATCGGTGATAATCGCGCCATGCAGCGCCCCCGTATCTACTCGCCTGAACCCCTGCGGACTGGTACCACGCAGCTGCTGTCCGAAGCCGCCACCACCCACGTGACGCGCGTGCTGCGGCTGACTGCCGGCGATCCTATCACCCTGTTCGATGGCACCGGCATGGACTATGCAGCGACGATCGTCGCCCCGGCCCGCAAGGGCGTAACGGTCCTGATCGGCGCAGGCCAGCCCGTCGAACGCGAATCGCCCCTCCGGCTGATTCTCCTGCAGGGCGTATCGCGCGGACCGCGCATGGATCTGGTGGTACAGAAAGCCACCGAACTCGGCGTCAGCGTGATCCAGCCGGTACTCACCGGCCGCAGCGTCGTGCGGCTGGACGCCGAACGCAGCGCAGCCCGGCTGCAGCACTGGCAAGGCATTGTCATCAGCGCCTGCGAACAGAGCGGGCGCTCGATACTTCCGGAAGTGCGCCAGCCGCTGGAACTCGCCGCCGCAATCGCCAACCTGGAAACCGGCACCACCGGGCTGATGCTGGATCCGCACGGGAATATCGCCCTGACCAGCCTGCCGGCCGATTGCCGGCACATCGCGCTGGCCATCGGACCCGAAGGCGGCTTCACGGAAAGCGAGCGGTTGGCGCTGACGCAGGCCGGCTTCGGCGGGCTGCGCCTCGGGCCACGCATCCTGCGCACCGAAACCGCGCCGCTGGCC
>JBIJCV010000190.1:0-4270 GCA_044344525.1 Gammaproteobacteria bacterium
TTGATTACGCTACATGGTCGGGAAGTTGGCTGGCAGTCTCGCTGTTTATTTCCCAACCACCTCAACACTCACCGCATGAATCTCATCGACCATCAGGTCGGCGAGTGCGGTGTACACGAGACGATGCTGGGCTATACGGCTGAGGCCGTGGAATCGCGGGGAGGCGATTCGGATACGGTAATGCCCACGACCACCGCGCGCGCCTTCGTGGCCGATGTGCAGATGCCCTTCGTCGATGATTTCGCACGATTCAGGTTCAAGTGCTGCGGTGAGCAGCTTTTCCATGAGTTCGATACGAGCGCTGTTCATGGCATGACCTGTATGAATGGTGTGACGGTAACCCCGCTCCAGACACCTTCGGCGACATAGGGGTCAGCTGTCGCCCATGCTGTCGCCTCGTCAAGGTTCGGGAATTCGGCGACGATCAGGCTACCGGTATAGCCAGCCTCGCCGGGTTCGGTCGAGTCGAGTGCAGGATACGGTCCGGCGAGAATCAGTCTCCCGGCATCGCGAAGCGCCGCGACACGAGCCAGGTGGGCAGTACGTGTCTGCTTGCGCCCGGCGAGGCTGTCAGGTGTATCAGTGCCGGAGATGGCATACAGCATCATTGGTTCTCCGTGCCGCTATCTGTTTCGACCGGCAGACTGCGCCGGCTGAGCCATAAAGCCTGTAGCAGGACAAAAACCAGAGTCATGCCGAGCAGTCCGAACAGCTTGAAATTGACCCAGACACCCTCGGAATAGTTATAGGCAACGAACAGGTTTGCAGTACCGGAAAGCAGGAAAAACCCGGCCCATATGAGGTTGAGTCGCTGCCAATCCCGTGGCAGTAACTTGATTTCACCCTTGGCCACCGATTCCAGCAATCGCTGCACCATCGGTGTGGTGCTGGTATACCGACTGACAAGAAAGACGGCGCCAAACGCCCAGTTGAGTACCGTGGGCTTCCACTTGAATACCATGTCGTTGTTTATTGCCAGGCTGATAGCGCCAAGTACGACAACCAGTGCAGCAGATGCGAGCAGCATCCGGCTGACGGTGCGTTTGATCACATAGGTAATCACTACCTGCAGGGTCATCGCTGCCATGATGACCAGCATGGCTGTCTTGATATCCGTCAGCCAGTAAGCGACGACAAAGGCGACGATTGGCAGAAAATCGATAAACAGTTGCATCTGAATCAGTTCCGGAACCCGCTCGCATGATACTCAAATCGCGCCGCGGATTTGGCTGTCCGTTAGAATGTACGGATGTCGCAGCGCCTCCAGATTCATCCGGTAAATCCGCAGCAGCGCCTCATACGCCAGGCGGCAGAGCAGATTCGTGGCGGCGGGCTGATCGTGTATCCGACCGATTCCGGTTATGCATTTGGCTGGCATATCGGTGATCGTGATGCCGCTGAGCGCCTGCAGCGCATCCGGCAGACTGGCAAGGATCACAACTTCACGCTGGTTTGCCGAGACCTGTCGGAAATTGCCACCTATGCCCGTGTCGAGAACCCGACCTACCGTTTGCTGCGTGCCCATACACCGGGCGCCTATACCTTCATCCTTCAGGCCACGCGGGAAGTGCCGCGACGGCTACAGAACCCCAAGCTGCAAACGGTCGGTATCCGCGTGCCGGATCATCCGGTGCCACTTGCCCTGCTGGCAGAGCTTGGCGAGCCGCTGATGAGTTCCACGCTTATTTTGCCAGACCAGGATATCCCTCTCGCTGATCCTGATGACATCTGGGAAGCATTGTCTGGTCGTATCGATCTGCTGATCGACAGTGGCAACTGCGGGCTGGATCCGACCACCGTCGTTGATCTCACCGGAAGCTATCCCCGGGTGTTACGTCAGGGACGTGGTGACGCGAGCGCTTTCAACTGAGCGCGTGATCAAGGCCATAGCCGTATACTTGCCGAATGCCAGGGACGGACACAGCAGCATCGATTCAGCTCTTTTCGGCTGCTGTTATCCCGGTATTGTTCGGTATCGCGCTGCATGAAGCCGCACATGGCTGGGCGGCCCGCTACTTTGGTGATCACACCGCCGAGATGCTCGGCAGATTGACGCTGAATCCGATCAAGCACATCGACCCTATCGGCACCGTCGCGATGCCGCTGGTTTTGACCTTGCTCGGCTTGCCGGCATTTGGCTGGGCGAAGCCCGTGCCGGTCATTGTGGCCAATATGCGCGACCCAAAGCGCAACATGATTGCGGTAGCGGCTGCCGGACCCGCGAGCAACTTGCTGATGGCGCTGCTCTGGGCCATCGTATTTCGCATGACTCTGGGCTGGGAGCAGCCGCAGCTCGGCGCCCGGCAGTTCTTGCTGGCCATGTCTCAAACAGGAATACAATTCAACGTATTACTCGCTGTATTTAACCTGATTCCCATACCACCGCTGGACGGTGGGCGGGTGCTGCGTGGTGTGCTGCCGGAACGCTACGGTCAGAAGCTCGATGCTGGTGAGCGCTGGGGCCTTATACTTGTTGTGGTGTTGCTGACTGCCGGAATTCTCGATCGGATACTCACCCCGGCGATGGGGTGGTTTATCGATCTCATCCTGTTACTCGTGGGCGTATAAGCAGATGACGGAACAACAGGTGCAAATTTCTGCTCCAGAGCCTGAATCCGTGGCCGAACAGGCATCGGGCCCGGCCCAGGCAGAGATGCCTTTCGCTATCGTTGCCGGTGAAGCGGTAACCCAGTTGCCGCAGGATCTCTATATCCCGCCCTATGCCCTTGAAGTATTTCTCGAGGCTTTTGAGGGACCGCTCGACCTGCTGCTGTATCTGATCCGCCGGCAGAACCTCGATATCCTTAATATCCCGATTGCCGAAATCACCCGGCAGTACGTGCAGTACATCGAACTGATGGAAGAACTCCAGCTCGAGCTGGCGGGTGAGTATCTGCTGATGGCTGCCATGCTGGCTGAGATCAAGTCGCGCATGCTGCTGCCGCGAATCGGCGATGCAGAAGATGATGAGCTGGATCCGCGTGCCGAACTGGTCCGGCGCCTGCAGGAATACGAGCGCTACAAGCAGGCGGCCACCGATCTGGACACCATCCCGCGGATGGAGCGCGAGATGCATCAGGCCAGTGCCGAGATGACCGAGCGCACCGTGGTCACCCGATTGCCGGACCTGACCCTGAAAGAACTGTTGCTGGCGTTCAGGGACGTGCTGACACGCGCCGAGATGCTGGCCCACCACCACATTACGCGTGAGCCGCTGTCGGTGCGGCAGCGAATGTCCGATGTGCTGCTCAAGGTGCAGGGTGCGTCATTCGTGGATTTTTCAGCATTGTTCGATCCGGCTGAAGGGCGCATGGGCGTGACGGTGACGTTTCTGGCGCTGCTTGAGTTGCTCAAGGAATCGCTGATTGAAGTGGTACAGACTGAAGCCTATGCACCAATTCACATACGGGCAGCATCGGCAAGGCCTGATCGTGCGGATGAGCAGGCTGCATCGGATGCGGAACTGGCAGAACTGCAGGGTTGATGGACTGATATGGAAACTGAACAACTGAAGTACATCGTTGAAGCGGCTTTGCTCGCTGCTGCGCGGCCGCTGGATCTGGCTGCGCTGCAGGGCCTGTTTGGCGATGAGCACCCGCCCGAACGGGATGACCTGCGTGCGGCAATCGTTGCCCTGCAGGCGGATTACGAACATCGCGGCATCACCGTCCAGGAAGTTGCCAGCGGTTTCAGGATCCAGTTGCGGACGAGCATGTCCGGCTGGGTGTCTCATCTGTGGGAAGAGCGCGCGCCGCGTTATTCCCGGGCGCTGCTTGAGACGCTCGCGATCATTGCTTACCGGCAGCCGGTGACCCGTGGCGATATCGAGGAGATTCGTGGTGTCGGTGTGACAACCAACATCATGCGAACGCTGCTTGAGCGCTGCTGGATTCGTGTGGTCGGATTTCGTGATGTGCCGGGTAAACCAGCCATCTATGGCACGACCAGGGATTTTCTCGATTACTTTGGCCTGAAACGTCTGGACGAACTCCCGCCGCTCGCCGATCTAAAGGATCTGGAATCGCTGACTGCGCAGCTCGACCTCGGCGATATAGGGGCGCTGCCGGAACGTCTGGCCGATCTGACGGTTGGGGCGGACGACACGACCGAAGACGAGTCTGGTGAACTCGCCACCGTCACGCCGATATCAGAAGCGCGTGGTGCAGGGTTGTCTGTCCATGACGATGCGGCATCAGGCCCGACAGACGGCGATCAGCACAGTGCGACCGTCGTGCCGATCAAGGCACGCTGATCACAAACTGGAATATCG
>JBIJCV010000191.1:0-4262 GCA_044344525.1 Gammaproteobacteria bacterium
AACCTTGGCCTGATCATCGTCGACGAGGAGCACCGCTTCGGCGTCAGGCACAAGGAACGGCTCAAGGCACTGCGCACCGAAGCCGATGTGCTGACCCTGACCGCAACGCCCATTCCACGCACGCTCAACATGGCGCTGGGCCGGCTGAGGGACCTGTCCCTGATCACCACCCCGCCTGAAACGCGCCTCAGCATCAAGACTTTCGTGACGCGATGGGAAGCACCACTGATCCGCGAAGCCTGCCTGCGCGAACTGAAGCGCGGCGGCCAGGTGTACTTCGTGCACAACCACATCGAGGACATCCAGAAAACCGCTGACGCGCTGACCGAAATCATTCCAGAGGCGCGCATCGAGATCGCTCACGGACAGATGCGGGAACAGGAGCTCGAGCAGATCATGCTCGACTTCAACCATCGCCGGTTTCATATCCTCGTCTGCACGGCAATCATCGAGAGCGGCATCGATATCCCCTCGGCGAATACCATCATCATCAACCGTGCGGATCGTTTCGGGCTGGCCCAGTTGCACCAGTTGCGCGGCCGGGTCGGCCGATCGCATCACCAGGCCTTTGCCTATCTGCTTGCACCGCCCCGCGAGGCACTGAAGCCCGACGCCATCAAGCGTCTGGATGCGATCGCCGCACTGGAAGACCTGGGTTCCGGATTCATGCTCGCCACACATGACATGGAGATTCGCGGCGCCGGCGAACTGCTCGGCGAAGATCAGAGCGGCCAGATTCAGGAGATCGGCTTTGAGCTCTACAACGACATGCTCATGCGCACCATCAAGGCGCTTGAAAGCGGGCTTGAGCCGGGACTGGACAGCGCCCTGCCGCCGGCAGTGGAGATCAATCTGCACCTGCCGGCACTGCTGCCGGAAGAGTACCTGCCCGACGTCCATCTGCGCCTGGTGCATTACAAGCGCATTGCCAGCGCTCGCTCGGACCAGGTCCTGCGTGAATTGCAGGTGGAACTCATCGATCGCTTTGGATTGCTGCCGGAAGCAACACGCAACCTGTTTCGCCTCACTGCATTGCGCCTGCGCGCGGAGCCACTGGCAATACGCCGTATCGATGCAGGCCCCGGCGGCGGGTTCGTCGAGTTCGGATCTGCGACGACGGTCAGCCCGGTATGGCTGGTGAAACTGTTACGCGACGAACTCGCCACCTACCGGCTCGACAAGCAGCAGAAGCTGCGCTTCAAGGCGGACCTGGAGGACAACGCTGCGCGGTTCAGCTTTGTAGAGCAGCTGGTAACGGAAATGCTGGACAACCGGGAAATGCAGGCCCCGCTGCCTTCAACGCAGAAGGATCGCGTCCCTGCACGGCGTTAAACCCTGCTCCCGCCGTCAGCCCGCTTCCAGCGACGATATGCGCTGTTCTTCAGGTTCATGGCCACGCGAAATACGGGCTTCTGCGTCTTCCAGGAGGCCTGGTTCTTCAGCGCTGACAGGTGGTATCTCCGAAGCCATCGCAAAAGACACCGTCACGTAACGTGCCGGCTGCGAACGCGGATGGTGAATGGCAAGATCCCAGACACGCTGTGCGATACGTTCGGCAAACTGTGCAACGCGATCCTCAGCCCCACCTGAAATCAGCACGGCAAAGCGATCATTGCCTACCCGCGCGCAGTAGTCCGTGGACCGCTGCAGCGAGTTGCTGATCGCATGCGCCACCCGGCGCAGGCAGGTCTCGGTCGCGTGCCGTCCGAAGAGCTTCTGGTAACTTTCGAGAGCATCGATCCGGAAGACGATCACGCTGAGCCGCTTCTGCTCCTGCCGGGCGATATCCCAGTCGCGCAATTGCAACTCGAGGAATGCGTTTCTGCCGGGAATGCCCGTCGTCACGTCGGTACGGTCATCACGAATGATCCGGGACGGTACTTCGGCTGTCTTGCTGCCCGCAGTCACGGGCCGTCTCAACGCCTGGATGGCGGGCTGTTCAACCGGGGTACTGGTCAGCAACCAGTAGCTGGCCTGTCCGGGTTGGGCATACAAAGGCGCCGGATACAGCGTGAGCGCAGAGCCGTCTTTGGCGCGCAGCAGCCAGCGCTCAGCCGTGGCAGGTTCAAGGGAAAGACTGTTCGCCGACCGCGCAATCAGTTCGCTGGCCTGCAGACCGATGGCCCGACCGGCAGCCGGATTGGCATAAACGATCAGCTTCTCGTTGCACTGGGCATCAATGATCAGCGCCGGTGCGGGTACCGCGTCCAAAGCCTGTCTCAACAGATGCTTATTCAATTTTTTCAATATGTTAAACGACATATGTAAAATCTGTTTCTGAGACGCCCGCCGCATGGCTGGGTGGTTTACAGCAGCACAGCGGCATCTTAGGTGGCATGCAACTGCGCTTCCGTGAACACCATCACTCCACGCGGATAGAACAGCGGGTTTTTTCAACCAGCAGCCAGGAATGCCTGCACCAGTCGCTCGGCCTGGTCCAGACCGGCCTGCAGATTCGCGGCAATCTCGCCATGAATCGCCACACCCGGCGGCGCACGCCCCGCCGCCTGATTCACCACCACACAGCAGATCGCGTAGGACAGATCCAGCTCGCGCGCAAGGCCCGCTTCAGGCATGGCTGTCATCCCGACCAGATCGCAACCATCGCGTTCCATGCGATTGATCTCGGCAGCGGTTTCCAGCCTGGGTCCCTGGGTTACGCCGTAGGTGCCACCGAGCCTGAGATCGATACCAGCCCGGCGCGCTGCGCTGCCCAGCAGATCACGCAGCCGGGTGCAGAACGGGGTCGTGAACTCGACATGCTGCAGGGGGAAATCTGCAGTGCCGGTATAGGTGTGTTCACGTCCCCAGCTGTAGTCGATCAATTGATCAGGCAGAACCAGCGAACCACACGCTGCGCTGCTGGATATGCCGCCGACCGTATTGATTCCCAGCAGATGATCGACGCCAAGTTCGCGGAAGGCCCAGACGTTCGCACGGTAGTTCACCATATGCGGGGGGATCGCCCGTGGACCCGGCTCCCCATGCCGCGACATCAACAGAACCTCATGACCACCAAAGGTGATCCGGCGGACCGGCCCGGAGGTCTGCCCCCAGGGACCGGTAGCCAATGTGACCGGTTGACCAGCCGACAGAAATGCAGCTGCTCCCGATCCGCCGATGATTCCCAGCCGCATATGTCTTTCCCACCGGCTCAGCCGGGCAGCCCCCAGATTGCATCCAGATGCCGCCAGCGTCCCTGATAATCCATGCCGCAGCCAAACAGATACTCATCACCGGTTTCGAGCCCGACATGATCGGGTGCCAGCGATCCGCTTGCCCGGTCATGGCGCTTGCGCACCAGAACTGCGCTACTGAACTTGCGTACACCCTGTTGCCGGCAGTGTGCAGCAACAAACTCCAGCGTAATGCCTTCGTCAAAGATGTCGTCGATCAGCACGACATGCTGTCCATGCATTTCCATCCGCGGGGGGCAGATCCACTGCGGGGTGCCGCCGCGGGTCGCGTCACCATAACGACCAACGCGACACACATCGATACGCAGATCGCCCCGCAGCAGACCGGCGATACGCACCAGCGGCACCGCACCGCCCAGCAATACGCCGAGCAGGATACAGTCGCCGGCCGCAACGTCCGGCTGGATTGCCGTCGCGAGTCGCCGCCAGGCCGCTTCAACCTCTGCAGCGGAAGCAACCAGACGCGCCCCTGCAACGGGTGGAATCATCAGCTGAGTGCGAGGCCCGGCCGGGCCAGCGCCTTGTCCAGGCTTGCTACCGCCTGCTGCCAGGTTCCGGACCGGCGCAATTCAGTGCCGGCAGTTTCGGCCAGCGGCGCATCCGGCTTGCGGCGCAGTGCCACCAATCGCGACTGCCCGGCCGGATTTGTGTAGCCCCGCAGGGCTTCAAGCGTTGCATCTGCGGCCACCGGATCATTGCAGATCAACGCCATGTCGGCGCCGGCGGTGAGTGCCCGCCGTGCGCGTTCCGGCATATCGCCCTCGCTGGCGAGCGCCCGCATGCTGAGATCGTCGGTGAATATGGCCCCCCGCATACCCAGATCACGGCGCAGCGCTTTGCCCAACCAATATGGCGACAGGCTCGCCACCTCGGCATCGACCCGCGGATACCGGACATGGGCAACCATCACGGCATTCAGGCCGTGACTCAGCAGCCGCTCATAGGGCAGCAGATCGTCATAGAGTTCCGTAAGCGTACGGTGGTCTACCGGCAGATCCAGATGCGAATCGGCTACGACATGGCCATGCCCTGGAAAATGCTTGGCAACACCGATCATCCCTGCCT
>JBIJCV010000192.1:0-4248 GCA_044344525.1 Gammaproteobacteria bacterium
GCAACCTGGACGCTGGTCCGTCAGCAGTTGCCGGCCATCGATGATGTGTCAGCCATAGTCGCCTCTCACCAGGTCGGCATCGCGCAGCTGGCCATCGAGTACTGCAACGCGCTGGTCAATGACACGACGCTGCGCACATCGGTATTCCCCGGCTTCAACTTCAGCACGTCGGCCAACCAGGCCTTCGACACGCCCGCCGAACGCGATCTGATTATCGGCCCGCTGCTCAGTCGCGCAATGGGCTCCGGACTCCTGAGCCAGCCGGACGAGGCCAACGTACGCCTGGAACTCGACAACCTGACCACGACGCTCACCAGTTGCGGCGGCAGCTGCGCAGCCGACCGGACCGCGACGGTAGTGAAATCAGTCTGTGCCGCAGCCATCGGCAGCGCCGCAACCCTGGTGCAGTAGCTGCACCGAACCCGAGCCGACCGAGGCAAAGATATGTCACGCAAGAGCAGAAACCACTTCGAACCCCAGCGGCACCCGGGACACCCGCGGCCGATCACACGCCGGCAGCTGATTTCGCAGGGATTCATGGCCGGTACCGCCACCGTGCTGGGCGGCGGAGTACTCAGCCTGTTTGCCAATCCACGCGCGGCTTACGCTGCACTCGCGCCGGATCTGGAAGCACTGAAGGCTTCCTGCGGCATCGCTGTGCAGGGTGCGGGCAAGATTCCCTTCATCTGTTTCGACCTGGCCGGTGGCGCGAACATGGCTGGCTCAAATGTCCTCGTCGGCGGTGCCGGTGGCCAGCTCGATTTTCTCTCCAGTGCGGGCTACAGCAAGCTCGGACTGCCCGGTGACATGATTCCACCGGTGATCAGTGCAGTAACACAGCAGGACCATATCGACCAGAGTCTCGGCCTCGCCTTTCACAGCGACAGCGCCTTCCTGCGCGGCATGCAGGGCAGCATGAGCGCCGGGACAGCGGCCAGCATCAACGGCGCGGTGATTCCGGCCCGCTCGGAGAACGATACCGGCAACAACCCGCACAACCCGCTGTACGGCATCGCGCGCATCGGTGCGGATGGCTCGCTGCTGAAGCTGGTCGGTTCGCGCAACAGCGACTCGGGTGGCAACTCCGTAGCGCCCATGACCATGGTCAACGCGGGTGACCGGCCGACCAAGATCGACCGGCCCACCGACGTCACCGGCCTTGTCGATACCGGACAACTCGTCGGCCTGCTTGGCCAGGCCGATGCCGTTGCGGTGCTCGAATCGATCCAGCGGCTCAGCTCGATGAAACTGCAGCGGGTCAGCACCGGGCTCAACATGCCTGACCCGGCAAATCCGTCGGTCACCCGCGATGCGGTCATCAAGGATCTCGTCAACTGCGGCTATGTAAAGAGCGCCGATATCGCCGACCGCTTTGGCAATCCTTCCAGCCTGAACCCCTCCATCGATCCGCTGATCGTTGGTGGCGGCGGCATCTTCACGCAGAGCGAATACGACAGCGACGATGAATTCCGCAAGACGGCCTCGGTGATGAAGCTGGTGGTCAACGGCTTTGCCGGGGCCGGCTGCATCACGATGGGCGGCTATGACTATCACGGTGGCCGCCGCGCCGAAGGCGAAGTAAAGGACTTCCGCGCCGGTCGCTGCATGGGCGCCTGCCTGGAGTACGCGGCCCGCGTCGGCGTGCCTCTGATGATGTATGTGTACAGCGACGGTTCGCTCTCCAGCGACGGCAGCATCGACAACACGGTAAACGGTCGCGGCAAGGGCGAGTGGACCAGCGACAACCAGACCACCGCTGCCTCCTTCTTTCTGGTCTACAACCCCGGTGGTCGGGCGACACTTCTGGGTGGCACACCTGAGCAGCAGGCCCGGCATCAACAGCTCGGCTACTTCCGCAGCGATGCCTCGGTGGAAACAGCGGCGACACCCGCGGCCAACAACGTCAATCTGCTGGTCGAAACCGTCTTGCTCAATTACATGGCCCTGCACGGGCAGCAGGGCAACTTCGCAGGCCTGTTCCCCGGCCACGGCCTGGGTAACAACAGCTTGCGCGATTCACTGATGGCCTTTGCCCCGATCGTCAACGGCTCGATCCTTTAGGGCGTTTCCGATGCCATAATCGCCGCATGTCATCTCCTGCGCTCGCCGACCACCTGGCCTGTCCCCGCTGCGAGCAATCGCTGCGGCAATATCCGGACCACAACTGGGGCTGCGGCGCCTGCGGACTCAACTTCCCGTCGCTGCTCGATGTGCCCTGCCTGTTTGCCGAACCATCCGCCACGCTGACGGAATGGCGTGGGCGACTGCAGTTCACGCTGGAAAAGCTCGCTCACGAGGCCACCGAACTGCAGGTCGAACTGCAGAACCCCCGCCTGCGACCGCTGACCCGCGACCGTCTGAACCTGCTCAACCGGGCCACTGTCGATCAGCTCAAACGATTGCGCGAACTGCTCGCACCACTGGCCATCCATCAGGCACAGGGTGCGCTTGCCACACACCTCGCCCTGCAGACGCGTCTGCCCGGCGACCAGGGACTGACCACCTATTACCCGAATATCCATCGCGACTGGGCCTGGGGCGATGAGGAAAACGAAGCGACACTCAGGCTGGTTGGCGGCGCACTACCCGGACGGGAATCCGTCGACAGCCTGCTGGTACTGGGCTCAGGGGCGGGCCGCCTCGCCTACGATCTGCATCAGGAATATGCGATCGGACTCACGCTGGCACTCGATTTCAATCCGCTGCTCGCGCTGCTGGCACGCCGCGCCACGGCCGGCGAAGCGACTGAACTCTGGGAATTTCCGCTCGCGCCACGCACGCTGGCCGAGCATGCCGTGCTGCGCAGTCTGGTCGCACCGGAACCGGTGCGCGATGGATTCCACCTGCTGCTCGGCGATGCGCTGCGGCCACCGCTGTGTGCCGGCAGCTTCGACGTGATCGTCACGCCGTGGGTTGTGGATATCCTGCCGGAAGACTTTCGCACGCTAGCTCTCCGGCTGAACAGCCTGCTGAAAACCGGTGGTCGCTGGATCTGTTTCGGCTCGCTCAGCTTTGGTCAGCGCCTGGCGAGCCAGCGTTACAGCCTCGAAGAAACCTTATCCATCGTGATGGACAGCGGCTTTGCAGAACCCGATGTGCGCGAGGACGACATTCCTTATATGTGCTCTCCGGCCAGCCGGCACGGCCGCCTGGAGAATGTGGTGACCATCGTTGCAGACAAGGCCCGCGATGCTTCACAACCGGCCCGCCATCGCGCGCTGCCGGACTGGCTGATTACCGGGACACAACCCGTGCCACTGCTGCCGGCTTTCGAATTGCAGGCCATGACCACCCGTATCTATGCCTTCATCATGGGCCTGATCGACGGGCGCCGCTCGATCCGCGACATGGCCCGCCTGCTCGCCGAGCAGCGCCTGATGAGTCGCGAAGAAGCCGAACCGGCAGTACGCAATTTCCTGATCAAGATGCACGAGGACAGCCAGCGACCGCCGGGGCTGTGATGCGCGGGCGACGTTAGCCCGCCATGCTGGAGCCGGTCGTCAGCGGCAAGCGCACCTGAATATCGGCACCCCCGAGTGTCGAGCGGCCGATCACCACGCTGCCGCGGTATAGCGCGACGATTTCACACACCACCGCCAGTCCGATGCCCTGACCGGGAACATCACCACGCTGATCGGCGCGGATACCCCGACCAAGCACGGAGCCGGCCTGATCATCGGGAATCCCCGGGCCATCGTCGGCAACACTGATGGTGAGCATATCGTCATCGCCAGCGATCACTGTCACCACGATGCGGCTGCCACACCACTTCCAGGCATTGTCGAGCAGATTGCCGAAGATCTCGTAAAGATCGCCCTGCTCGGCCGGATAACCCGCGCCATCCGGAATCTGCAGCTCACAGCTGACAACCTTGTCGTGATGGATCTTGCGCAGGCTGGCGATGATTTCCCTGAGCGGCGGAGCCAGCGCGATGGCTGGCGCCGCGAGGCTGCGCGGCCCGGAAGCCGCCGCACGCCGCAACTGGTAATCCACCACGCCCTGCATGCGGTCGATCTGCGCACGCAAGGTCGCTGTATCGGGCTGGCTGCCACCCAGCTCCGTGCGCACGACGGCCAGTGGCGTTTTCAGGCTGTGGGCCAGATCGTCCATGGTTGTGCGGTAGCGGTCCATGCGCTGCCGCTCGGAACCGAGCAGCGTGTTGAGTCCCCGCGTCACACCTTCCAGTTCGCGCGGATAGTCCGCACCGAAGGCGGTTTTGCGACCCGCTTCGATCGCCGCGATTTCAGC
>JBIJCV010000193.1:0-4240 GCA_044344525.1 Gammaproteobacteria bacterium
ACGGCCGCTCCATGAAAATCGACAGGCCGAGAATGCCCGCTGCAAACAGTGCATAGGGCCAGTCGCGGTTCGTGATACCGACCAGAAAGGTGGTCTTGAATGGCTCGATCTCGGCCAGCATCTCGGCGAGGCCCATCGAGAACATCGAAACCATCAGCAGCGCCAGGAACGCTGCGTACTTGATCTGCTTCAGCCGGTCATGCAGAGACTGTGGCAGTTTGAACTGGAAGCGCTGCAGTCCCACGGCAGCACCGATCTTGTACAGCAGTTCCGACAGCGAACCGAAGGGACACAGCCAGCCACAGAACAGGCCACGACCCCAGACAAACACCGTGATGATGATGAAAATCCAGAACAGGAAAATGAACGGATCAGTCAGGAACAGCTCCCAGGTCCACTCGAACAGCAGTGCATGGAACCAGGTCAGCACCTGGGTGATCGAGGGCTGCGCCATCAGATGAAAGCCGATGAAGCCGACGCTGAGAATCCAGGCTGCATATTTGAATGCACTCACCGGCAGCCGGCTCTTGCGACTGGCGAGCCGCGTCAGCCGGTCCCGGACCGCATAGACCAGCCCGACCGCCACCAGCACCAGTACAAACAGGCCGATCTCCACCGCCCGCATTCGCCAGATGCGCAGCCACGGTGGTTCCGGCTTGACGATGACAGGGCGACCGCCCTGCAGATATTCAGCCGGCAGCCAGTACCCCGCATCGAGTCCGACAAAGTGGCGCTGACCAGTCTCACGGTCCAGCTGATTGGCGAGGAACACCAGATTCCACGGCCAGGCAGCGCTGAAGGTTGGATCGCGAATGATGAAGATGGCGGACTCGCTGTAGGTCGGCGCGCCCTCTGCCTCCAGACCCCACAGATTCAGGTAGTCGCGATCACGAAAGGTGAAGGCATCCATCTCCTGCGTGACCTGGATACGGTCGTAGATACCGCCACGCACGAAGCCTGAACCCTTGAAGGTATCGGTGCCATTCGCAACGATGAAGATCGCCTGTTCATGCGCGGCGAGACCTGCCATCAGTCGTTCATAGCCACGCTCGCCGAGCAGGCTGCGACCGACACCTGGCGCACTCAACAATCCGAAATACATGTCGATAACCGGGCTGCGGCTGCGTGGCATGCCGAGCTGCTCCGGAAATACCGTCAGGCGCTGGACGCTGCCTTCCGCCCGCAACTGCTCCCAGCTGCGCAGACCGGCCGACGCCGTATAGCGTGCCGGTGTCCGGTGTTCACCCTGCAGGATTCCGACCTGCCGTGCGATGGCAACACCGGAGCGCACCACCATCTGGTTCTGCGCGATCACGGTAACTGTTGCGCCGGTGATCGCGTCGAGTCCGACATACCCGGCTTCGTCGCGCGACCGGCCGATCTCGATCTTGTCGCCGATATATTTGCCCCGATACTGATCCACGAAACGGGTCAGCACTTCCTCAGGGATGCCGAGCAGCAGGATCGGCTCACTGTGACGCAGGATGCGGATGCCGGTGATGATGCCGTCCGTATCCATGCCGATCAGGGAAATGATCGGCTTGCCCGAATAGGCCGGGATATCCACCACGTCGGTGGACAGAAACACGTAGCCGAGCCGGGTGCGGCCGCCGGCTTTCTCCGTACGGTAGCCCTCGACATAGGCCGGCCGGCCCATGCGCGGCGAAAAGCTGTCCGCACCGGGCAGCACCACGCTGCACGGCACGAGGGCGCACAGATCCGGATCGCTGTTCAGCTGTGCCGGCAGCGGTGCCTGATAGGTATTTGCACTGGCCGGGTGGATGCCGAGCAGTGTGCTGGCCAGCACCGCCAGCCAGCACCAACTGCGCACCCGGGTACTTATCCGCAGCAATCGATCCGGATCACGCTTCAACGATCATCCTGGCACGCATCTCGAGGTGCAGGGCATGACAGAAGTGCGTGCAATAACACCAGAACACGCCGGGCTTGTCTGCCACAAAACTCACCGAGGCGGTTTGCTGCGGGTTGACGATGAAGTTGATGTCGTAATCCGGAATCCCGAAGCCGTGGGTCAGATCCTCGATCTTGTCGAGATTGGTCACGATCAGCGTCACCTTGTCGCCGCGCTTGAGACGGATCTCGCGAGGCTCAAAGGCCGGTGCGATAGAGGCGATTTTGACGGTCACGTCCTTGCCATTGCGGAATACACCAGCGTCCTTCTGCTCGCGCACCGCATTCGGAAAATCATCAAGGTTGTAGAGCATCTTCGGGCTGAGCAACTCGCGCTTGAAGATGATGAAGTCATGCGGCTCCGGACGTACCGGATGCTCGTGCACCAGCTTCATCTTTTCCCCGCTGATGTCGATCAACTGCTCGTTTTCCGCATGCAGCGGCCCGACCGGCAGGAAGCGGTCCTTCGAGAACTTGCAACCGACTGCCAGCCACTTGCCGTCAGCCGCTGCCGTTTCCGACTGCGACGCATTGATGTGCCCGGGCTGATAGTGCACATCGATGCGATCAACGACGTACTGCGCGGCATTGTCACCGGCGTGATGGCGGATCGCCGCGTCAACGTTCCATTTCACCACCTGGCTGTCGAGAAACAGCGTCGTATAGGCGTTGCCGCGACCATCAAAGGCGGTGTGCAGCGGCCCCAGGCCCAGCTCGACTTCAGCAACGATCGCCTTGTCGATATCGTCAAGCTTGCCGTCGAACCAGTCGAGCACCTTCTGCAGTTCGATGACCGAGGCGGTGGGCGACAGCTTGCCGGCGCAGATGAAGTACTTGCCGTCCGGACTGGCATTGACGCCATGCGGATTTTTCGGCACCGAAACAATCGCCACCAGCGCGGTGGCCGGATCGCGGTTCGCTGCCCGCGTCCCGTCGACGACCGGAACTTTCGATGCACCATAGGTACTGAAGCGACCATCGCGCACCGCCTGCTCGATGCGGGCGATGTTGAAGAAAATGCAGGCGTCACGCTCGGCCGACATCATGTCTTCGTAGCGGGCACCGCTTTCGGTGTTGTACTGGTTGGTTGCAGCGAGCTTGCCGTCGTAGGAAGTTGCCACCAGATCGCAGTTGCCGTCGATCAGTACCTGCCAGCGCACCTCCATGGTTTCGGCATCGACGCAGGAAAACAGCGCACGATACTTCTCTGGGGCTTCCAGATCGCGGCCGTCATTCGGCAGCGGGATGTGGTGTTCACCACCACAGAACACGCGAGTCGTGTAGTTGATGGCCGGATCGACGGGATCGCGCTTGTCGGGAAAGATGCCGTGGAAGCCCTGTACGTTCGGCAGTTTGGTGATCTTGTCGCAGACCATGTAATCAAGGCGGACGCGGCCCACGCGCGAGTTGAGCTTGTCGTTTATCCAGGCATAGCGACCGTCATAGTTGCCGTCCTTGTAGGAGGCATGGACGTGGTGCGTGTCACCCACCGAGTACTGCAGGCTGCCGTCAGCCTTCGTGCCCATGATTTGTTTCGATTCGTTGGTGATACCCCAACCGACCAGCACGTCTTTGGTGAAAACCGGCACACGGTGCAGTTCGCGCCCCGAGGGCAGGCCGAGCACACGCATGTCACCGGTGTGGCCACCACTCCAGAAACCGTAGTAGGTATCCAGTTCGCCCGGCTTCACCTCTGCACTGGCACCGGCCGTTTCCGCCGGTGCGGCGGTCTTGCTCGGCGCGCAGCCCGCCAGGGCTATCGATACACCAGCACCTGCCAGTGCTGCCGTATTCAGAAAACCGCGTCGGCTGAGATCCGGCAGTATTTCCTGCTCACCGGAATCCGTGTCTCTGGTCTGGTCCGCGCACATCGTGGCTGCCTCCGTTGGCTCAGGGGATCGATAAATTCTCGGGTATCAGCAACTTCTGATTCTCCATCTCACGCAAGCTGCCGCACAGTCAGGGAATTACCTACAGAGTTGTACTTACAGAGATCTACCTATTTACTCTGGGCAGACATTGACCATGTCACGGCACACGCTCCAGCATCTCCTGCCCGCGCTGCAGGTGGTAGCTCATGCGCTCGGCCAGAAAACCGTTGCGTACCGCAATCTCGTCGCCAATCTCCAGTACGCGCGCTGACCCCGGTTCGTAAGCCGGCCAGTCAGGCAAACCGGCCTGATTGGGGTCTCCGCGCCGGGCAAACGCCACCCAGTAATCCATCATCAGGCGACTGATGCGGCGGTCCTGGTCCGTCACCCGGGTCAGACCAGTCTCGGCATCCAGCGTACCCATCACGAAGGCGATATCGTCCGCGTGTGCAACGCCC
>JBIJCV010000194.1:0-4238 GCA_044344525.1 Gammaproteobacteria bacterium
GGGGTCAATTTCCGCCGGACGCAGGCGCACGAGCAGTTCCCTGGCGATCGACCAGTACAGCTCCTCGACCACAGCGAGCTGATCCAGCTTGAGGTAACCCAGACTGAACAGGGTATGGGCCTCGATTCGCACTTCCTCTATATCGTGATACGCCTCAATCAGCTCTTCAGGCTCACGGTCCGGATTGCGCACATTGTCGAGGATCTTCTTCAGTGACTCGGTCGCAGCATGCGTCCCGGCAGGCAGTTCCCGCGGGTCGGCGCCATTGTGCCGATGGCCTTCCAGAACCGGCACCAGCAGTACGGAGTGATGCGCAGTAATCGCACGGCCACTTTCCGAAACGATGATCGGCGTGGGTACTTGCTGGGCATCGCAGACTTCCTTGATGGCAAACACCACTGCGTTGGCATACTCCTGCAAGCCGTAATTCACCCCCGCTTCGCCACGCGCGTGACCGGCTCCATAACTCACGCCGAGTCCGCCGCCGATGTCGATGTACTTGATACCGATCCCCTGCCTGATCAGCGAGGCATAGATCTGGGTGATTTCCTTGAGCGCGCGCTTGAGCACCTGGATGTCGATGATCTGGCTGCCAATATGAAAGTGCAGCAAAGCCAGGGCTTCGGGCTTGCCACGCCGTTCGAGTTCGGCAACCAGCCGCACCAGCTCGGGCACGGAAAGGCCGAACTTCGAACGCGCACCACCCGACTCCGACCAGCGCCCCGAACCCCGCGTGGCCAGACGTACCCGCACGCCCAGCCTGGGCGCCAGGCCCTGCGCATCGGCAACTTCGAGCAGCGCCTCGAACTCCGAGTACTTCTCCATGACCGGAATGACATTGAGGCCGAGCCGCTGCGCCGACATGATCAGCGACAGCATGGTTCGGTCCTTGACCCCGTTGCACACCAGCAGCATGCCCTCCTCGGTGAGATGGGGCAGACAGGCGATCAACTCGCCCTTGGAGCCGCACTCGAGTCCCATGCCGTACTTGCGGCCGGCGTCGAGCACTTCCTCGACCACCTCGTGCAGCTGATTCACCTTGATCGGATAGACGCCGTTGTAGCGATTGCCGTAATTTGCTTCCTCGATGGCTGCCGCGAAGGCCTCGTTGAGCATGCGTACCCGCGCCTGCAGCACATCCTGAAAGCGAACCAGCACCGGAGCACCGACCGCACGCCGCTCGAGTTCCTCGATCAGCCGGACGAAATCTATGGACAGGCGCTCGTCGCCAAACGGCCGGACCGATGCATGGCCCTGCTCATTGATGGTGAAAAACGAGTCGCCCCAGGACTCCACGCGATACAGCTCGGCAGACGCTTCGGGCGTCCATCCAGCCGGCTGACCCGCAGCAGACTGCTCGCGGATCGGGGATACAGCGCTATCGGCCACTTCTGCTGACACTCCGGTTATTCGCCCAGTACACAGGCGAAGATCAATGGGGCGACGATGGTCGCATCGGACTCGATGATGAACTTCGGGGTATCTGCAGACAGCTTGCCCCAGGTGATCTTTTCGTTCGGCACTGCACCAGAGTACGAGCCATAGCTGGTCGTCGAATCACTGATCTGGCAGAAGTATCCCCAGCGCGGAATATCGCGGATCTGCAGATCCTGCTCGATCATCGGCACCACGCAGATCGGAAAATCGCCGGCGATACCGCCGCCGATCTGGAAAAAACCGATGGAACGCTGGTAGCACTCCGACTGATACCAGCGCGCCAGTTCAATCATGTACTCGATGCCGGTACGTACGGTGTGCACATTCTTCACCTCACCGGTGATCACATGCGAACTGTAGATATTGCCCAGCGTCGAATCTTCCCAGCCCGGGACAAATATCGGCAGGTTCTTTTCGCAGGCTGCCAGCAGCCAGCTGTCTTTCGGGTCGATCTGGTAATACTGCTTCAGCACACCCGAACGCAGGATGCGGTAGAAGAACTCATGCGGAAAATAGCGCTCGCCACTGCGGTCGGCGCGGGTCCATTCGTCGAGCACCGCATGCTCGATCCGCCGGATAGCCTCTTCCTCGGGAATGCAGGTATCCGTCACCCGGTTCAGATGCCGTGCCAGCAGCGCCTCCTCGTCCGCAGCCGTCAGGTGCCGGTACTGCGGAATACGCACATAGTGATCGTGGGCAACGAGGTTGAACACATCTTCCTCGAGATTGGCACCCGTGCAGCAGATCGCGTGCACCTTGTCACGGCGGATCATCTCGGCCAGCGACAGTCCGAGTTCACCGGTGCTCATGGCCCCGGCCAGCGTCATGAACATCAGGCCGCCGGCGTCCAGATGCCGGCCATAGGCATCAGCAGCGTCGATCAGCGCCGCGCTGTTGAAGTGCCGGAAATGATGATGAACAAACCTGCTGATTTCAGCCATTGGTACCAACCATTGAGTGGGAACATTACAGCCCCGGGAGTCCCGGCTGTGCGGAGGGCGAAAGAATAAGGTTTAGGGGCACGGGGAACAACCAGAAATTTGCCCTGACTGCCAATGGCGCAAGGCGGGGCGCCCCACTGGCCGGAATCACTCGGGCGCGACAGGCACCTGCTGGGTCAGGCAATGGAAGGTACCCAGACCCACCACCACTTCGCGGCAGTCGAGGCTGACTATCCGCCGGCCGGGGAAGCAGCGGGCAAGAATCGCGGCAGCCTCCTCGTCAGCCGGGCAGTTGAAAGTCGGCAACAGCACCACCCGGTTACCCACATAGAAATTTGCATAGCTGGCTGGCAGGCGCTCTGTACCGCGCCAGACCGGGGCCGGCATGGGCAGATCGACGACCCGCAGCGGCCGGCCATCGAGCAGACGAACCGATGCCAGGCGTGCACGGTTTTCCTGCAGGGCGAGGTAGTTGGGATCCGCCGGGTCCTGCTCCATGACGGTGACCACCTGGTCTTCGGCGACGAAGCGCGTCAGGTCATCGATATGACCGTCGGTGTCATCACCGACAATGCCGTCGCCCAGCCAGATCACCTGCGCGACACCGAAAAACGCCTTGAGCCGCGCTTCAATGGTGGCTTTATCCAGCGCTGGATTGCGGTTCTCGTTGAGCAGGCATTGCTCGGTCGTCAGCAGGGTACCTTTGCCATTCACATCGATGGAGCCGCCTTCGAGGACCATCGGTATGTGCTGTACCGGGATGCCGAGCGCTGCGGCCATGCGCGCCGGGATCGCATTGTCCAGGTCGTATGGCGGGTACTTGCCGCCCCAGGCGTTGTATTCAAAATCCAGGGCCAGCAGATGGTCTCCATCGGCTGCGCTGCGTGTGACGAAGATTGCGCCGTGATCACGGCACCAGGCGTCATTGGTGGGAAACTGATGGATGATCACGCGCTCCGGCGGCACCCGGCCTGCCAGCAACTTCTGTACGTGATAGCCATGTCCCGCATCGCGGACGTTGATGCGCACCAGTTCGCTGGTTGCCAGCGCACCGACTGCCTCTGCCATGGTGCGCTCAACACCCGGCAGGTGGCCCGGCCAGGTATCAGTGTTGTGTGGCCATGAAATCCAGGTGGCCTGATGCGGCGACCACTCGGCCGGCATGCGGTAGCCGCTGCCACTGGCAGCGCTCTGCAAGTCCCCTTCCATGGTGTACTTTATTCAGGTGGTGCGGATGGACAATACCGGACAGGCCGCATGGCGCAGCACGGCTTCGGTAGTGCTGCCCAGAAGCAGATGCTTCACACCGCTGTATCCGTGTGTGGTCATGATGACCATCTTGGCGTTATGTGACCCGGCATAGCTGACGATCTCGTCGGCCGGGCGGCCTACCAGCACGGCACTGCTGGCGGTCATGCCCTGTGCAGTGATGCTGTCGCGAACAAAGGCGTCGAGGCGGGTACGCGCTGAAGTGCTGAGTTCCTCGATGGACGGAATCGGCACCGGCCCCATGTCCAGCGTGGCATAGATCTGCGGCTCCTCCACCACATAGATGCAGTGCACTTCAGCTTTCAGCTGCTCGGCCATCTGCCGGACCCAGCTGATGGCGGATTTCGACCGTGGTGAGAAGTCCGTCGGAAAAACGATGACGTTGTTGCCGGCCATGAGTGCAAATCTCCCTGCATGCGATGTTGAACGATGCGGCTCAAATCGTTTTTAGCAGCATCTGCCATCCAAGGGAATACGTACAAGCGGGTAAAGCGCCCGGACACCCCTGCCCGGGCGCTTTACAGCCGGCAATCTTCAGTCGTCGTGGTGCCTCCGGTCGTGCCGCCTCTCATGTCGGCCATCATGACGCCC
>JBIJCV010000195.1:0-4230 GCA_044344525.1 Gammaproteobacteria bacterium
CACATCACCAGCGTCAGCTGACCTGAAGTTACCCCCCAGGCCAGGCCAAAGAGTACCTGCGGCAGCAGATGGAGTTTCCGCTCGTAAGTCAGCGTCCCGCGCGGCCACCAGTAGACGTAGCCCCAGACCAGGGCGACCAGCCAGATACCGCTCAGACCCTGCCACAACGGACTGGCCAGATCCTGGGGCGCAACGACGGGCGCATGCACCAGCACCTGCAGCACACCGGTTGCCCAGCTGATGACCAGTATCACGCTGAAATAGAGCAGCGCCCGCATCCATGCCAGTGGCGGGCTGTAGATGTTGTCCGGATGCCTGTTGCGTGCGGCGAGAAACAACTGCGCCAGTACCGACGCCGCCAGCAGTACGCCGAGGACCACATAGTCCTCCGGGTTACCGCTGTAGACCTGCGGTAGTACAAAGGAAGTGTTCGCCGTCATGCGCCCCCCGGGAAATGACTTTCAGCAGATTCTGCCGCAACTCGCTGACCGGCTGGTCAGACGACGTAGAACAGTATCGTACAGAAGTGACAACTGCTGCCACCAACCACACACAGGTGCCACACCCCGTGGCCGTGCCGCAGCCGATGGTCGGTCGCATAAAAAATCAGGCCGCCAGTGTAGAAAGCACCGCCAGCCAGCAGCCAGGCAAAACCGGACGGCGTCAGCGCATGCCATAGCGGCACCACGGCGACCAGCGCCAGCCAGCCCATCAGCAGATAGAGGATCAGCGAGAGCACACGCCTGCGTCTGCCCAGCCAGAGCTCCTGCAGGATGCCGAGCAGCGCCAGACTCCAGACGATGCCCAGCAACCACCAACCCCAGGTGCCGCGCAGGGATACCAGCGCAAACGGCGTGTAGGTGCCGGCGATCAGCAGATAGATCGCACAGTGATCGAGCTTGCGCAGTATTTCTTTGGTGGGGCCGCGCACGCTGTGATAGATCGTTGAGCACACATACAGCGCCACCAGCATCGCGCCGTATATGCTGAAGCTCACGATCTTCCAGGGATCCCCAAGGCGGGTGGCCAGCGTGATCAGAGCCACCGCACCGGCCAGAGCCAGCCCGGCCCCGACAAGGTGGCTGATGCTGTTGAATCGCTCACCGTAATACATACAGGATTGACCGCGATTCCGTTCTACAGTTCAGGCCCAGGCAGCGATTGCCAACATCATTTGCGCATTGCCCTGAACAGAACGCTTTGTGGACAGTCGCCTCAACGGCATCGGCTCGTTATCTGAGCGACCGCCGCAGCCAGGCCTTGCGGGCCTCCTCCGCGATCCCCATCAGCACTGCCAGTGCCGCCGCGAATAGCCAGACTTCCGCGCCAACCGGTGCCGTGCCAAACAGCCAGTTGCCGGCCGGGGTGTAGATGATGAACAGCAGCAATCCCAACTCCACCGCGATGCCCAGGAGGATCAGCGGGTTGCTTGAGAGCCCGAAGGAGAACGCAGACTTGAGCGGATGCCGGCACAAAAACACGTTCATTACCTGGGTCATGACGATTGCTGCCAGACACGCGGTAGTGGCCTGCAGGTACAGGGGCGCCGTCCTGGCCAGCACTTCGCCGTACTGCCAGCCGGCGGCCCGCAGGACGAAGAAAAACACCGCCATGGCGGCCGCTGCCTGAAGCACGCCAAGGAAGAGGTAGGCACGGGTGAGCAGGCTCCTGGACAACAACCGCTCGTTGCGCGCGCGTGGCGGCCGCCGCATCACACCAGGGTCGGGTTTTTCCGCACCAAGCGCGAGCGCCGGCAACATGTCGGTGCCGAGATCAACGGCAAGAATCTGAATAATGGTCAGTGGCAGTGGAATACGGAACAGCACGAAAGCGAGATAGGGCACCAGCTCGGGAATGTTGGAGGAGAGGATGTAGGTGAGGAACTTGCGGAGGTTGTCGAACACCGCCCGCCCCTCCTCGATGGCCGCGACGATGCTGGCGAAGTTGTCATCGAGCAGGATCATGTCGGCCGCTTCCCTGGCGACATCGGTCCCACTGATACCCATGGCAATGCCGATATCGGCAGCCCTCAATGCCGGCGCGTCGTTCACGCCATCGCCGGTGACGGCGACGATTTCGCCCTTCTTCTGCAGCGCTTCGACGATCTGCATTTTTTGCGCGGCGGCCACGCGCGCAAAAATAATTTCTGGCGCATCCAGCGCCAACTGCAATTGCGCCAGGGACATCCGGCCCAGATCATCGCCGGTAATGACGACCGGCTGGGCGGTTTTCACCAGGCCAATCTCGCGGGCGATGGCCTGCGCCGTGTGCGGATGGTCGCCGGTGACCATGATGACGCGGATGCCGGCCACCGCGCAGCGTGCCATCGCCTCGGGCACTTCGGGGCGCGGCGGGTCTTCGAGCCCAACCAGGCCCGCCAGGACAAGTCCGCGCTCTTCAGTGGGGAACGCACTGTCAACCGGACCGGCTTGCAGCACGTCATGGGCAAAGGCCAGCACGCGCAGACCGGCCCCGGCCATCTCGTCCTGCGCGGCGAGCAGGCGGGTTTTTGCGGCGATATCGAGTGGCCCGATCCCGGCCTCAAGCTGAACGAAATCGCAGACCGGGAGCACCGTTTCCAGCGCGCCCTTGCAATAGAGCACACGTCCCTGCGGCGTCTCGCTCAGCACCGACATGCGCTTGCGGTCGGTGTCGAAGGGGATTTCGTCGAGCCGCGTGTAGCCGTCGAGCGTACCTGCCGCCTGCTGACCCATGCCGACCAGCGCCACTTCCATCGGGTCGCCGAGCCAGGCGTGATTGCCGTGATCAGTCACTGCTTTCAGGTTGTGACAGAGCGCGGCGTTCAAAAAGAGGGCGCGGTGTTCTTCTGCCAGGCGCGGCTGGGTTGCGATGTCGCCTGGCGCGAAAAATCTGCCGCCCATCCACAGGCGCCGCACCGACATGCGGTTCTGGGTCAGCGTGCCGGTCTTGTCGGACAGAATCACCGTGGTCGAACCCAAGGTCTCTACCGCAGGCAAATGCCGAACCAGTGCGTTGCGCTTCGCCATGCGCTGCGTGGCCATGGCCAGCGATAACGTCACTGTCGGCAGCAGGCCTTCCGGTACGTTGGCGACGATGATGCCGATTGTGAACAGCAGGTTTTCCCAGAACGGCAGGCCGAGCGCCAGACCGATGAGAAAGAACGCACCACCGATACCGGTGGCCAGCACGGCCACGATGCGCGACAGCCGCACAATCTCCCGCTGCAGTGGCGACGTGGCCTTGCCTGCCGTCTGCGTCAGATGGGCAATCTGGCCGAACTCGGTACGCATGCCGGTGGCATACACCACGCCCCGCGCCTGGCCCGACACCACCGAGGTGCCGGCCAGCACGATGTTTTTCGCGAACAGCGGCGAGCCCTCCAGAACGGGATCGGCGCTGCGCGACCTGGGCTGTGACTCGCCGGTGATCGTCGCGGTATTGACGCGCAGGCCGAATGCCTCGATCACCCGGCAATCGGCCGGGACAAAGTCGCCCTCCTCCAGCAACACAATGTCACCGGGTAACAGGTCGGTGGCGAGCCTCTCCTCGATTTCACCGTCGCGAAGCATCGTCACCTGCTGCGGCAGAAGCTGGCGCAGCGCGTCGATCGCCCGCTCGGCCTTGTATTCCTGCCAGAAGGAAAAACAGCCGTTAATGAGGATGACGCCGACGATGGCAACCCCCAGCCGGGCCATGCCCTGACCGGAATCAAAGTAATCGGCCAGAAATGCCAGTGCTGCGCCCAGCCACAGGATGATGGCAAAGAAGTGCGTGAACTCGCGGGCGAAGCGGAATATCAAACTCTCGCGACCCACCTCCTCGACGCGATTCGGGCCGAACTCCGCCAGGCGACGCTGGGCCTCAGACGCCGTCAGCCCCGCTGCGGAGGTGCGCAAGCTGGCCAGCGACTGCTCGACGGTGAGGCTCTGGATATGCACAGTGGAAGTGGAGGTGGCCCTGACCTATGGCTTACAGCCCCGGCCGGAACACCATCAGGGCGAAGATCGCCAGAACGCCCGCGAAGGCGCCCAGTGCCAGCCGCATCCAGCGCCGGAACAGTGTGCCAAACTCCCGGGGAAGTGCAGCCGATGTGCGGTGCTCCGCTGCGAGTCCCCGCAACTTGATCTCCGCCTTCACCAGGTACACCCAGCACATGCCGGCAACGACATAGAGCAGCGCCACAGCATAGAACCACATGGACCTGAGCGGATAGCCCAACTGCAGCATCAGCAGGTAGCCGGTGGTGGG
>JBIJCV010000196.1:0-4219 GCA_044344525.1 Gammaproteobacteria bacterium
CCACCGACCACGATCCAGGGCTTCACCTTGCCTTCCTGGCCGCGTACCGGGGCGAAGGCCTTGGCTGGTCCTGGCGCCAGCCGTCCGGGGCCCGCGGTGGGTGTCGGGTAAGTGGGGTTCGGGCGGATATTATCCTTGAGTACGCGCCGTACCCAGCCGCCGCCGAAGATGTTGCCGCTTAAGGGCTGCTCGTAGGCATTGATGCGGCCGGGTATCGCCTGCTGCGTGACCGAGAAGCAGTTGTCTCCCTGGTGATTGGTGGCCAGGACTTCGACCTTGCCGTCCAGGTTGAGATCCACCACCTGGATGTCGAACACACTGCCCTGGGCTGAAAGCGCGATGTTGCCGACGCGGGCGACGGGACCGTTGATGTGGTCAACGGCCGTCCACGGCAGGCCGGTGGGCGCGCCGTAAATCCTGACGAAGCCACCACCCATGAAGAACGCACCGGCGACCAATTCGGGAATGCCATCGTTTTCGAAGTCGTAGGATTCGATCGAGATATCCGGCCCCGTTGTGGTGACCGGGGCGCCCACCAGGATGTGCTCCTGCCACTGCACCGTCGGCGAGAGCGCGGCGCCCGGGTTCTGGAACCACACGAGTTCACCCGTGAAGAAACAGACGCTGCCGTAGCCGGCGACCTTGAACGAGGAGCGCACGGTCGCGATGTCCTTGAAGCCATCGCGATTCATGTCGACGAATTCCAGGTCGTGGTAGAACTTCGGGTTGTTGGTAATGCCATCGCAACCCTCACCCGGCGGACCGCCGGTACTCTGGTGGACGATGTACTCCTGCAGGCCCGGATCATCGAGGTTGATGAACGAAAGCCGGCCGGGCGGAATCGCGGGATGGAAGCCCTGCGGAATTGCCACAGCCTCGAAGGGCACCATGCCATCCGGCATGCGGATGGCATCGTTGGGCCATACTGTCTTGTTGGGCGCATCGGCCACAGGCGGGCCACCGATGTCGGTGAGCACCTGCACGTCGGTGTCCTTGTTGAAGGTCGCGGGGTTCAGGGTGCCCAGGTTGCGGATGCGGGCCACCAGATCACGCTCGAAGTAACCGGTTACCGTCGTTCCGGTGGGATCTTTCACGACATTGTAGAAACTCGTCACCAGCAGATCATCGGCTGGACCCGATGGACCGTTGTAGGCTTCGATGCTCGTGAATGCCGCGTTGAAGTTCAGCGGCAGCGAGCCCTTCTTCCAGACGGCCGGACAATAATTGGCGGCCTCGGCAGCCGGTGAAACCAGTGCCGGCAGCAGCGCGGCGCCGGCCATGATGGTCGCGCCACGGATGGTGCGCGCGACGAACGACTTTCTGCTGAGCATGATTTTTATTGACTCCCCCAGGTTCGCCGAAGCCCGCTGACCCGGCATCCCGACCTTATGCCCAGTCCCCGGGGCGCGTCAATGCAGCCTGCGCGTGGCCAGTCGGTCATTTCACTTAATCATGCCGCCAGTAATGATGCAGCCCGTCGCAGCGCTTGGCGGTGATCGGAAAACACGCTAAGGTCGGGGCACAACAAGAAAAACAACGACCGTTCGCATATCTGGGGGAATCACACCATGACCGTCGCCAGCCACGAGCCGCGCAGCGGCTTCCGAGTCCTCACTGCCACATTGCTGCTGGCCCTTGCCTGGTCGCAGGACAGCTTGGCTGTACCCGTGCTGTACGTATCGGTAAACGGCGCCCCGCAGGTCTCCCTGGAGAACGACCAGGTCTGCGACGGCACGAAGGCGGTGACCTGTCTAGGCACTGGCGCAGTCGGCGACTTGCTGATCAGTTCCTTCGAACTCAGCGCAGATCCCGATCCCTATGTGACGGGCGCCTTCAATTTCTACAACGGTTCCGCCAGCACCATGTCGGTGGTGGCGACAGTCCTGTTTCCCATGGTCGGCAGCTTCGCGTCGCCCCAGATCTCCGTCGGTACCGGTCTGCTGAACAACGTCTTCGGTGGTGGCTTGCTGAACCTGCAGGTGGAAGGCTACGTGGATACGCTCGCCTCTCCCGTACTCGGCATCAGCGAGATTTCTCCCGGCGTACCGTTCAGCGTCTGCGACGACCTGGGCGCTGATCCCGGTTGCCAGAACAGTGTGTTCTCGCTGGGTGTGAGTCAGTCTGGTCCCGGCACGCTGAACGTGCTGTCCCTGATCGGCCTGCGGTTGTCCTTCGACCTGACGGCCGACACGGTTGCCACCATCGGCCTGGATCCGGGCGAGCCCTTTGCGGGTGCCGCTTACCTGTCCATCGTGCCGGCAGTCGTGCCGGTGCCGGCGGCGGCCTGGCTGTTCCTGTCGGGAATGGGCGTGCTGGTGGGTCTGCGGCGGGCAAAGCAGGCGAACTGAGTTACGCCGCACCAGGCCACGCGCTTCAGTCCAGGGATCCCGTATGGCCCTCGGGTACGTAGTGGCTGAAGCACACCACCACCCGTCGGCCGGGTGGAAGCGCATCGCGCCAGTGCCAGATGTTGGCACCTGAAAAGAACACGCCGTCGCCCACCTGCATCATCGCGGCGACCGGTTTGCCTTCCAGTTCCAGGTAAATTGGCCACGGCTCGGGCTCCTCATCCCGGTCCAGGTACTGCATGTCGAGCACGAAACAGATGTTGTACCTGCACTGTGGCCGATCGAGGTGCCGGTCGAGCACGGCCCCTGACTCATAGCAACTGAGGAAGCAGTACGAAGCGATCACCGGCTCCGGTCCGATGGTGTTGATGATGCCGGCGAGCCCCTTGTGGAGCGCAGCGATGGTCGGCTCGTTGTGGATGCTCGCCCGCAACTTCACCTGGCCGTCGTCGAGATCGGGGAAATAGCCACGCTCGCGCAACTGGCGCACATAGCGGCGCAGGGCCTGGCGCTGTGCCGGCGGAATGACGCCCCGGAGCAACGCATAGCCGTGGCTGCGCATTGATTCGCGCGCTGCCTCACGCTGGGCCGCCCAGGCCGCTGCGCGGGTCGGTGCCTCGTGGCCCGGCACGGCGGCATCTGCCGACTGGCCTGGCGCGAGACACACCGGATACATCATGCCGGTGCCGGCGTCCTCGCCCCACGCGATATCAACGCCGGGTGGAAGCGCCGGTGTGTGCCGGCCCAGAACGTTGCGTACCTCGGTGGGCACGGGCGTGCCCGCGGGCTGGGCAATGACGCGCGACATCACGGCGAGCTCGGCAGCAAGATCCACCGGCGCATCCGGATCCGGGAACCAGGCTGCGGGTGGCGGCTCATCGGTCAGCAGCGCGCCGCACTGGCGCAGCGCGTCGAGCAGGGTCGGGTCTGGACTGGTCGGCTGAAATCCGCCCGCAAGACTGGCCGTCAGCAACCAGCGTGACAATCCGGGGTTCTGCATGAGGGCGAACTGCACGTTGGCGGCGGGCTGCCCGCGACGTTGCGCATTGATCTCCAGCAGCGCATCGAGCTGCGGATTCAGCTGCAGTGCGAGGCCGCCGTCGGGCCGCTGGTTGACGAGTATCACCCCCCCGCGCACAAAGGCCTCGCCGGCAGCGCCGCCCGGTGGCTGGGCGATTTGCTTTTCGCCGGTGCGCCCGGCCTGAACGCTGAGCAGGTAGTCGAGCACGGTCAGCAGCCACGCTGCGACCTCGGGATGATCGGCAAGGGGCAGGCGCGTGCGGCGCACATGGTCTCCATCTGGCACGACGAAATAGGCCAGCACGGACAGGGTAGGGTTGAGCTGCCAGCGCTCGCCGCCAGGCGCGGTTATTGCAGTATTCATGTGACTTGCTTGCGGGCGGTCCCGGGTTTGCCAAGCTGAACCATACCGCACGGCAAGCGCGAGCGAGGTACAGCGCGGGTACGGGAATGTACTTACCGGGCTTGGGTCTGCAACGTCAGTCCGGAAAAATCCGGGCGCCGGAGCGCTCAGCTTGGTGGCGTGTACCCCGGCTGGTGCTGGATCTGGACAAGCAGCTCATCGATGCCGGCAAGCACCCCCCGCCGGCGCTCGTCCTGCATCCGGATGACTTCGGCATTGTGTGTCGGTGCCCATACCTCCTGCGAGACCAGTTTCCCGTAGGCACGATTCAGATAGACGCCGTCGAACCAACCCAGGGTATGAGACTCCGTGCGGTTCAGGTTCGTGATGTCGAACAGGTCGAAGCCGCTTTCGGACAACACACTGTGCAGCTCGTGGAAATCCGGCAGCTGCATCTCGCAGATCACTGCCGCGGTCCTGGCCAAGGTCTCCCTGGCGCCACGCAGGA
>JBIJCV010000198.1:0-4204 GCA_044344525.1 Gammaproteobacteria bacterium
GCGCGGCGCAAGACAGACTGAACTCGATGACCTCATCGGTGACTGGACGCGCACCCTCGATGCACCGGTGCTCGAACAACTGATGGACAAGTTCGGTATTCCCTCGGGCAAGATCTACCGCACACCCGAGATGCTGGAAGACGCGCACTTCCGGGCACGACAGGCTATCGTCACCACCCTGCATCCAAAGTTCGGCGAGCTGCGCATGCAGAATGTCGCACCCAAACTGTCAGCAACGCCCGGCGGTATCCGGCTCCCGGCACCGGAACTCAGTGAACACACCGACGAAATCCTCCGCAGCCTGCTGAACTTCAATCCGGAAAAACTTGCGGCACTGCGCGCACAGGGTGTGATCTGAGCGCGCAGATCGGCCCGATATCCGGCGTTACGATCAGCACGCCGGATCTGGGCACCGCAGAAGCCGTATACGCCAGGCATCTCGGCTATCGCGTGCTCGGTTACGAAGCGGTCAGCGCCGGGCAGGCCCGTCTCTGGCATACGCCTGGCGCAGAGGGCCGCCGCTGTCTGCGCATGGCGCCTGCGGCAGCTGATGATTTCGTATTCCGGTTCATCGAGACCCCGCTTCAGTCGGGCTACCGGGCATTCAGCCGGCACGGCTGGAACGCAGCAGAACTCATCGTTGCCGGGGTCGATCGACTTGCTGAACGCCTCGCCTCTTCACCGTTTGAAATCGTCGCCCCGCCGATGGACCTGTCCTTCTGCCCGGATATTCGCGCCATGCAGATTCGCGGTCCCGGCGGCGAAATCCTCTACCTCACCGAATTCAAGAAACCGGTGCCCGGACTCGACGCACCGCCCGCACGCTGCGAAGTCGACCGGACCTTCATCGTCATTGCAGGTGGCGCATCACTGGATGCCATGCAGGATTTCTATGCAAAGCGCTTTGCAGTACCGCGCGCACCGGCGCTTGAATCGCGCGTTCAGACCATGGCCCTGGAATTCGGCCTCTCGCGCGAGCACCGCTTCCGGATTGCCGCGCTGCCTCTGGGTGGCCGCTGCTACATTGAGGCCGATGAGATGCCGGCCGCGGCACAGCCGCTGCCGGCAGAGCAGCACGACCTGCCGCCGGGGATTGCCATCGTCAGTTTTCTGGGCGCCACAGAACCTGGCACCACAGGCATCAGTTGCATACGCGGTGCGGCCGGTGAACTGATTGAGATCATTCCGCACTGAGAGCCCGGACGCGTACTTCCAGCCGACCGAAGGACCGCACTTGTTGACTCCTGACACCACCGCCCTGCTGCTCTGGCTGGTACCGCTGCTGGCTGCAACCGGTCTGGTCGCGGGGACACTCGCCGGCCTGCTAGGCGTCGGTGGCGGTATCGTGGTGGTACCAGTGCTTTACCACCTGTTCAGCTATCTGGGCATCGACCCCAGCGTACGCATGCACCTTGCGGTCGGCACCTCGCTGGCAACCATCATCCCCACGAGCATCCGTTCGGTTCGCGCACACATGCAGCGTGGCGGCTTTGATCCCGAGCTGTTCAGGGCATGGGCGCCGGCCGTGTTTGCCGGTTCGGTAGTCGGCACCTGGCTGGCGACACTGGCCGACTTCAGCGTGCTGACCTCCGTATTCGGCATCGTTGGCCTGCTGATGGCATTGCAGATGGGCCTTGGCAACCCCGACTGGCGCCTGGGCAACGATCTCCCGCGCGGACCGGCCAGTCTGGGATTCCCGGTCATGATTGGCGGTCTCTCGGCGATGATGGGCATCGGCGGTGGGACATTCAGCGTACCCGCACTCACCCTCTTCGGTACCCCGATCCATCGTGCCGTGGGCACATCCTCGGGTTTTGGGCTGGTGATCTCGATTCCGGCGACCATCGGTTTCGCCATCGGCGGATGGAACGCGCCCGGGCTGGCCGCATTCAGTGTGGGTTACGTTAATGCACTCGGCCTGCTGCTGATCGTGCCGACTACCCTGCTGACCGTGCCGCTCGGCGCACGCCTCGCGCACACCCTGAGCCAGCGCCACCTGCGACAACTGTTCGGTATCTTTCTGGGTATCACTGCCGGCCGCATGTTGTGGGACGCCATCAAGGCGGCCGGCGGCGCATAAAAAACGCCCGACAGAACCGGGCGTCAGCCAGATACCGTAAAGCGCAATTCGAAATTGCTGTTGATCGCCACGCAGGCGCGATCACCGCGCCCGACCTTGAAGTGACCACCGCCAGACGACAGCGCCACGATATCGCCCGGACGGAATGCGTAACTTGCAGACAGCCGGGCCAGCAATTCAGCAGCGTTTTGCAGCGACAGATCTGGAACGCGGCTACCGATCGAGTGTGAGTTGACGGTCACCACCGGGCCGGGCACGACCCGATCAGGCCATTCATCCAGCGTCACGATGCACGGACCGATGACGCAGGCGCCCGGAAACTGCCGGCCGGCCGGCTCCGTATGTGACCAGACTGAAACGCCGAGGTCGGCAATCAGCGTGATAGCAGCAATGGCTCGCGCGGCCTGTTCAACAGTGCCCGCATGCAGCGGGCGGCCCAGCACCAGACCCGGCATGGCCAGACCGTACAGCGGGTCGTCACGGTTTGCGGGCATGGCAATGCGGGCATCCGGACCGACAGCTGCATTCGGATTCTTGATGTAGGCATCGGGAAGGCCGCCGGCATCCAGCCGCACCATCAGCAGCAGACCCGGTCGCCGGACCGGCGCCATCAGTTCAGTACCGCCAGCTGGCAACAACCGTCCAACCGCCCGCCACTGCTGACGCTGAGGCGCGCTGGCCGAATCGATTTCAGCAACCAGGCGCGCAACCCGTGCGGCGCCCTCGTCGCCTTCGGCAAGCACACTGACGACTGACTGCGGCCGCCATTGCGAGGTGCCGAGCGTATCCCCGGCGACGGTCAGATCGAGTATCTCTCCGGACGGCAGGCTGACAGCGGGTCGCCCCCCGACTTCACGACCATCCAGTGTGACCAGGCGCATGACCGGTATCAGGCTCCGTTGTCTGCCACGGTGATTTCAAGGCCATCCAATCCTGCGTCCAGCTCGATCTGGCATAGCAGCCGGCTGTTCGTCCGCCGTCCTGCAGCGGCATCCAGCATGGCATCTTCCATTTCTTCGACGGGTTTGAGGCGCGCCAGCCAGTTGTCGGCCACATAGCCATGACAGGTAGCACATGCACAGGCTCCGCCACATTCAGCGAGCACTCCCGCTACACCGTTGTCTACGGCCGCCTCCATGGCTGTATGGCCTGCCGGCGCCTGGACTTCGACCCGGCGGCCATTGGTATCGTGAAAAATCACTCTGGGCATTTGTGATTCGTAATATCTGGTGCAGATTGGCAAAAATCGCTCCCTGCGGAGCGGCTTTGAGCATAGCACGCAGCATCGCGATCACCCCCTAACGGCTTGCCGCGGTTGACAAGCCCCCGTGCTTACAAGAACATTCTGGCATGCGGTTGCTTGCGATCAGTGCCACTCCGTTTACCCGCTGATTTCCCCCACGAGTCACCGTGACCCCGCACCCGCAAGGTGGCGGGGTTTTTTGTGTTGACCAAGAATTATCAGTTGTATATCCAATCAAACAGTCATGAACGGAAACGACAGGCCCCGGGTAGCGCGGTGCAACTGAGGCAGGGAGAGCGGCGATGAGCGAGCAGAGCCAGGATCGGGTCATGATCTTCGACACGACGCTCCGCGACGGCGAGCAGGCCCCCGGCTGCAGCATGACTCTGGGCGAAAAACTGCGCGTCGCATCAGCGTTGCGCGATCTGCGCGTCGATGTCATCGAAGCAGGCTTCGCTGCCGCTTCACCCGGCGACTTTGATGCGGTTCAGGCGATCGCCACGGAAATCAGCGGACCAGTGATCTGCAGCCTTGCGCGTTGCCATCCGAACGACATAGAACGTGCAGCGGCGGCCCTGAAGCCGGCGCAGCGCAGCCGTATTCACGTTTTTCTTGCCACCAGCGAGATCCATCGCACCTACAAACTGCACATGGCGAAGGAAGAGATCATTCGTCGCGCAGTCGAGGGTGTGCAGCTGGCCAGAAAATACTGCGCGGACGTGGAGTTCTCGGCGGAAGACGCATCAAGGACCGAACCAGCCTATCTGGCCGATGTGGTCGCTGCGGTTATTGCCGCAGGCGCCCGCACGGTGAACATACCGGATACGCTTGGATACACGGTACCTGAGGAGTTCTCATCCCTGTTCCGCTACCTCCGCACG
>JBIJCV010000199.1:0-4195 GCA_044344525.1 Gammaproteobacteria bacterium
CGTAACCGTCAGGCCCTGCAGCAACTCGATCAGCACACCGTAAGCCGCCAGGCAAATGGCCAGCATCGGCAACCGGCGCATCTCGACCACCCCGGAGAACCAGAGCATCAGCGCCATGAAAGCCAGCCCATGCATGAGCTTGTCGTTATAGTCGATGGGCAAGTGATCGGGCTCTGGCATCAGCGCCAGAACCAGGATGATGGCCAGCAGGATGCCACCGAGAATGGCCCAGGCACGCGCATAGCGCAGCTGCTGCAGAACGGATGTCACAGCGCGCTGTCGTCGATGACATCCGCACCGGACGGGATGTCGAAGCGAAAACTGTTTTCGGGCAACTGTGGATTGATCTCGACGCGGGAAAACTCAAGCTGCGTCTGCTGCCCGAGCCGGTCATCGAGCTCCAGATTCACGAGCTTGGGACCCGCAAACCCCAGCCGCACGGCAGCGAAATCCGCATCCGCCGCTTTCGGCACCAGAGAAATCCACTGCAATCCGTCGGCCTGCCATGACTTGCTCACTGCGAAGCGCTCCAGCACATTCTGTTTTCCCGTCAACAGCGCCGCCGGTGTATCACCAATCCCCGCTTGCAGCTGCCGGATGATCACCTGCTCAAGATCGGCTTCATAAAGCCAGAGCTTGCTACCGTCAGCGACGATCACGCGCGCATAGGGTTGCTGATAGTCCCAGCGGAACTTTCCGGGACGCTGCATGAGGACCCGGCCGGTGGAATCCTCGACGATCTGCTGGCGTGAATCCACGACACGCTGCCGAAAATCGGCCCGCAGCGTCGTGACACCGGTCAGAAAATCGCGCAGGCGAACCAGACCCGGATCGTCACTGCCAGTCGCGGCGACTGCGTTGCCCGCAGCGCAGACCAGCGCGCAGCACAGCAGGAAAGTGACCCGGATCATGCGCCAGACAGCCCGTCAGTCGTCGTCGGCCGGGGCTGGTACCAGAACTTCCCGAAACCCGTTCGACTGCAGCGAACCAACGAGGCCCGCGGCTTCCATGGTCTCGACGAGGCGCGCTGCCCGGTTGTAGCCGATCTTGAGACGCCGCTGTATGCCGGAAACCGAGGCGCGTCGGGTCTCGGCGACGATCCGCACGGCCTGGTCGTAGAGCGCATCAGCTTCGCCATCGGTTTCCATGGTGGTGGCCGCCTCGCCGGGCATCCCCGGCAGGCCCATCGCCGGACCTTCGGTGATTTCGTCGACATAGACCGGCGTACCGGCGCCCTTGAGCGCAGCCACAACCCGGTGCACCTCCTGGTCGGAAACAAACGCACCGTGCACACGCAGTGGCATGCCGGTACCCGGCGGCAGAAACAGCATGTCACCGTGACCCAGCAGACACTCCGCGCCACTCTGGTCGAGAATGGTGCGTGAATCGACCTTGGCCGAAACCTGAAAGGCAATGCGCGTGGGGATATTCGCCTTGATGAGCCCGGTGATGACGTCTACCGAAGGCCGCTGCGTAGCGATGATCATGTGAATGCCCGAAGCACGTGCCTTCTGCGCCAGCCGCGTGATCAGCTCTTCAACCTTCTTGCCGACGACCATCATCATGTCAGCCAGTTCATCGATGATGACCACGATCTGGGGCAAGGTCTCCAGCGCCGGCACCGAGCCATCCACCCTGGGCCTCGGCGCATATTCTGTGCCGACCAGCGGATCACTGATCTGCTCACCCTTCTCTGCGGCCTGGGTCACCTTGCGATTGAAACCACTGAGATTGCGCACACCGAGCGCGGCCATCAGTCGATAGCGCCGCTCCATTTCTGCCACACACCAGCGCAGGGCATTGGCCGCTTCTTTCATGTCGGTCACAACCGGCGCGAGCAGGTGTGGAATACCCTCGTACACCGACAGTTCGAGCATCTTCGGGTCGATCATGATCATGCGCACGTCCTGCGGACGGGCCTTGTAGAGCAGACTCAGGACCATCGCATTGATGCCCACCGACTTGCCCGAACCAGTCGTACCGGCAATCATCAGATGCGGCATGCGCTGCAGATCAGCCACCACCGACTTGCCGCCGATATCCTTGCCGAGCGCCAGCGTCAGCGGTGAGGGCATCTCCTCATAGGCCTGCGAGCGCAGGATTTCGCCCAGCGTGACGATCTCGCGGGTTTCATTCGGAATTTCAAGACCGACGGTCGGCTTGCCGGGAATGACCTCGACAACCCGCACGCTGATTGCCGACAGCGAACGCGCCAGATCCTTGGACAGATTGCTGATCTGGCTGACTTTGACACCCGGCGCCGGGGCCAGCTCGAAGCGCGTGACGATCGGACCAGGCTGAACCGCAACGACTTCAACCTCAACACCGAAATCCTTCAGCTTGAGTTCCACCAGCCGCGACATCGCTTCAAGCGATTCCTTGGAGTAGCCGGGCGGCTGCTCTGACGGCGCGTCAAGCAGCGACAGTGGCGGAAGTTCACCGGGCGCGGCGGCGGCATCGAACAGCGGTACCTGACGCTCTTTCTGGGCACGCACACTGGGCACTGACGGCGCGAGCACCGGTTCGATACGCGGCGGCACCTTCTTCTCTACCTTGCGGCGCTCCTTGCGCACCGTCTCCTGGCGCTCTTCCTGGGCACGCTGGCCCTCACTCCGGCTGCGGAAATCGGTAATCAGCTGGCGGCTCCGGTCGATACCGTCGAGCACGAATTTGCCGACCCGATCCATGACAGCCAGCCATGACAAGCCGGTAAACAGGGAAATCGCTGCCAGCCATACCGACAGCAGCAACAGTGTTGCGCCCAGTGGGCCAAGGCCGGCCGCAAGCCCGCGGCCCAGCAGATCACCAAATCCGCCGCCGGCGCTTGCCGGCAGACTGTCCCCGGAGAAATGCAGCGTGGCGAGTGCACAGCTGCTGGCCAGTGTCAGCACGAAACCGGCGGTGCGGCTCATCAACAGCCGGCGATCAATGGGTTCAGGGCTGGTACGCGCAGTGAAGATGATCCACCCGGCCAGCATGACCATGGCGGGGAACAGCAGCGCCGGCGCACCGAACAGGCTGAATGCCACATCCGCAAACCAGGCGCCAATTGCGCCGATCTGGTTGCGCAGCGGCGCACCGTCACCGGTGTGGCTGAAGCCCGGGTCCAGTCTGTTGTAGCTGAGCAGCGCCACCAGCATGATCAGCGCCACGGCGCCGAGCACCCACAGCGCTGCCTCGCGCATGACGCGCGTCAATGGCGCAGAAATGCCGCGGTTCTCGTGTCCGATTGCTCTGGACGCGCCCGATCCCACTACTTCAACCCGATTTCAGATAACGCAACAACAACTAACTGCCTGCCCGTCAAGCAGTTAGCGTAGGCGATCATAGCAGCACGGGGGTTCGGTGCAAGCAGCGGGAAACGTCGCAGCAGTTTTGCCGCAGGCGCGCCGCTTCGCCTAAACTGGCGGCATGACAAACACACGACATGCCCGGCTGGTAATCCTCGGTTCCGGACCAGCCGGCTACAGTGCGGCCGTTTATGCGGCGCGTGCGAATCTCAACCCGCTGCTCATCACGGGCCTCGAGCAGGGCGGTCAGCTGATGACCACGACCGAAGTCGATAACTGGCCCGGCGGTCACGAAGGCCTGCAAGGACCCGAACTGATGGAAAAGCTGCGCGAACATGTCGCACGGCTCAATGTGGAAATGATCAGCGACCAGATCGTGAAGGCAGATCTGGGCACGCGGCCCTTTGTCCTGCATGGCGGCTCGCAGAGCTACAGTTGCGACGCCCTCATCATTGCCACCGGCGCATCGGCGCGTTATCTCGGTATACCTTCAGAACAGCAGTTCCGCGGCAAGGGCGTATCAGCCTGCGCGACCTGCGATGGATTCTTCTATCGCAAGCAGCGCGTAGCCGTCATCGGTGGCGGCAATACCGCAGCCGAGGAAGCCCTGTATCTGTCGAATATCGCTGCACACGTCACGCTGATCCATCGGCGTGATCAGCTGCGGGCCGAAAAGATGCTGCAGGACAAGCTCATGGCCAGAACGCGTGACGGCGGCAATATCTCCGTCATCTGGGAGCATGAGGTAGAAGCCGTAGTCGGCGATGACAGCGGCGTGACCGGGTTGCGCCTCCGGCCAGTGGACCAGACCCTGCCGGAGCGCACGATTGATGTCACCGGGGTCTTTATCGCAATCGGACATGTACCCAATACCACGCTCTTCGACGGACAGCTCGAGCTGGATC
>JBIJCV010000200.1:0-4164 GCA_044344525.1 Gammaproteobacteria bacterium
CGAGGAGCGCGGCGATGGCAACGTCCCGTCCGGTCTTGAGCTGTCCGTCGGTTTCCACGGTGATGCGGCTGCGCAGGTTGTTGAGTACCAGCGTCTGATGCGTTTCGGCGAGGCCGAGTTCCCACGGCAGTCCGGCATGCGTGATTGAAGTCTGTGGTGAAGCACCCGTGCCGCCATCAAAGCCGCTGATCAGTACCACATCGGCATGTGCCTTCGCGACGCCGGCCGCGATCGTACCGACGCCGACCTCGGCGACCAGCTTCACGCTGATGCGCGCCTCACGATTGGCGTTCTTGAGGTCGTGGATCAGTTCGGCCAGGTCCTCGATCGAATAGATGTCGTGATGCGGCGGCGGGGAAATCAGGCCGACGCCGGCGGTGGTATGCCGGGTCTTGGCAACCCACGGATAAACCTTGCTGCCAGGCAACTGGCCACCTTCGCCGGGCTTGGCACCCTGTGCCATCTTGATCTGCAGCTCTTTGGCGTTGACCAGATAGTTGCTGGTCACGCCGAAACGGCCGGATGCAACCTGCTTGATGGCCGAGCTCTTCGAGTCGCCATTTTCCATCGGCGTGAAGCGCTCGGGGTCTTCGCCGCCTTCACCGGTGTTGCTCATGCCGCCGATACGGTTCATCGCGATCGCCAGGGTTTCGTGCGCTTCCTTGCTGATCGAGCCGTAGGACATTGCGCCGGTCTTGAAGCGCCGCATGATTTTTTCCACCGGTTCGACTGCCGACAGCGGGATCGCCTTGCCGGGCTTGAATTCCAGCAGCCCGCGCAGCGTGCACAGGTTGGCGGACTGATCATCGATCAGCCGGGCGTAGGACTTGTAGATTGCAAAGTTGCCGGTGCGTACGGCCTTCTGCAGCCGGTGGATGGACTCCGGGTTGAACAGGTGATGTTCGCCATCGGCACGCCACTGGTAGATGCCGCCCGATGGCAGCGCCTGACCGGGCAGCTGACGGTCGGGGAATGCTGCCTGATGCCGCAGCAGGGCCTCACGGGCCACCACATCCATGCCGATGCCGCCGATGCGTGATGCCGTCCAGGTGAAGTGCTGGTCGACCAGATCCTGACGCAGGCCGACGGCCTCGAAGAGCTGTGCACCGTGATAGCTCTGCACCGCAGACACGCCCATCTTTGACATCACCTTGACGATGCCCTTGGTGGCGGCCTTGGCGAAGTTCTTGCACGCGGTCTTGTGGTCGATGTTTGCCAGCAACCCGTCGCGGATCATGCCGTCCAGCGTTTCGAAAGCCAGATACGGATTGACTGCGCTGGCGCCATAACCGATCAGCAGCGAGAAGTGATGTACCTCGCGCGCTTCGCCGGTTTCGATGACCAGACCGACGCGGGTACGCAAACCTTCACGCACCAGGTAATGATGCAGGCTGGATACCGCAAGCAGTGACGGAATTGCGGCGAATTCACGGTTTACGCCCCGGTCGCTGAGGATCAGGACGTTGATGCTCTCGGTCTCGATCAGGCGGCGTGCATTGGCCCACAGTTCCTCGACCGCACCGATCAGGCCTTTCTCGCCACGCGCCACACGGAACAGGCTGGACAGCACGCCGACACGCAGGCCCGGCAGGTCGAGCCGCCGTACCTTGGCGAATTCCTCATTGGTGAGCACTGGCGCATGCAGTTCCAGTCGCCGGCAATCCGCCGGTTGCGGTTCGAGCAGGTTGCCTTCCGAGCCGAGCCACACCTCGGATGCCGTGATGAGCTCTTCGCGGATGCAGTCGATCGGCGGGTTGGTGACCTGCGCAAACAGCTGCTTGAAGTAATCGAACAGCAGACGGGGTTTGCCGGACAGCGCAGCCAGCGGGGTGTCGTTGCCCATCGAGCCGATCGCTTCGACGCCATCGCGTGCCATCGGCGTCATGACGATGCGCTGGTCTTCGAAGGTGTAACCGAAGGCGATCTGTCGCTGCAGCAGCGTGTCGTGGTCCGGGACCGGGACTTCGGGTGCCGCCGGCAGGTCGTTCAGATGCACCAGGTGTTCATCGAGCCATTGACGGTAGGGGCGTTCGTTGACGACCTGCTGCTTGATTTCCTCGTCTTCGACGATGCGGCCTTCTTCCGTGTCCACGAGAAACATGCGGCCAGGCTGCAGGCGGCCCTTGTGCAGTATGTCTTCCGGCGGGATATCCAGTACACCGGCCTCGGAAGCCATGATGACCAGATCGTCCTTCGTGACGTAGTAACGCGAGGGACGCAGGCCGTTGCGGTCGAGAATCGCGCCGATCTTCCGGCCATCCGTGAAGGCGATGGAGGCGGGGCCGTCCCAGGGTTCCATGAGGCTGGAGTGGTACTGATAGAAGGCGCGCCGCGCGTCGTCCATCTGGGCATTTTTCGACCACGGTTCCGGGATCATCATCATGATCGCATGAGGCAGCGAGCGACCGGCCAGCACCAGCAGTTCGAGCACGTTGTCGAACATCGCGGAGTCGCTGCCGTTCGGGTTGACGACCGGCGGGATCTTGCTCACGTCTTCGCCGAACAGTTCGGATTCGAACAGCGCCTCGCGCGCATGCATCCAGTTGATGTTGCCGCGCAGGGTGTTGATCTCGCCGTTGTGCGCCACATAGCGGTAAGGGTGAGCGCGGTCCCAGCTCGGAAACGTATTGGTGCTGAAGCGCGAATGCACCATCGCCAGCGCTGTTTCCATGGCCGGATCGGTGAGGTCGGAGAAGTAGGTGCCCAGTTGCCCGGTGAGCAGCATGCCCTTGTAGACGATGGTCTTGCAGGACAGGCTGGGTACGTACCAGAAATCGGCGCCGTCGATCGTGGAGGTGCGGATCTCGCTGTAGGCGCGCTTGCGGATCACGAACAGCTTGCGCTCGAATGCGCGCTCGTCGGCGAGGGCCGGGTTGCGGCCGATAATGACCTGACGGACGAAAGGTTCAGAGGCCCGGGCGGTTTCACCCAGAGTCTTGTTGTGCGTCGGCACCGTGCGCCAGCCGAGTACCGACTGACCTTCTGACTGCACGATCTGCTCGAAGCGCTCTTCGAGTTTGCGGCGCTTGCTGGCATTGCGCGGCAGGAATATCAGTCCGCTGCCATATTCGCCCGGTGCGGGCAGCGTAAATCCGTCGCGTTCTGCCACGTTCTGCAGAAAGCGGTGCGGAAGCTGCAGCAATACGCCGGCGCCATCGCCCGTGTTGACTTCGCAGCCACTGGCGCCACGATGATCCAGATTGCACAGTACCTGGATGGCCTGTTGCAGGATGCGGTGGGATTTTCGCCCCTTGATATCCACGACGAAGCCGACCCCGCAGGCATCGTGCTCATTGGCCGGGTCGTAGAGGCCCTGTTTTGGGGGCAGGCCGAGCCTGCCACTGTTCTGGTGGCTGTGCATGATTGTCATCGGGGTCACTGTCCGCGGGCCATGAAATACAACCCGTGACCCGACAGTTTAAGTGGCTGAGGGCCATCGGGAAAGGCTTGCAGGGCAACCGGCTGCAATTCCATCCATCCGGTGGCTTGAATAGCCCCGGCAGGTGCTTAAACTGGATCCGTGCAGCCCCCTGTCCAGATCCAGGTCGTTTCCGATTTCGTGTGCCCCTGGTGCTATATCGCCAAGCGCCGCCTTGAGGCCGCGCTGGCCGCGCGTCCGGCCATCGAGACCAGGGTCACGTGGTTGCCCTTCCAGCTCAGTCCCGACATGCCGCGCCAGGGCAAGGACCGGCAGGCGCACTACGCAGAAATCTTTGGCCCGGAGCGGGCCAGAGCCATCATGGACAAAATGGTCGCGACTGCCGCTGCGGACGGGCTGGTTTTTGTGACCGGCCCCGGCGCCCGTTCACCGAATACGCTGGCAGCGCATCGGCTGCTGTACTGGGCAGGCCAGATGCCGGAGATCGACCAGAATGAACTGGCCGAGCGCCTCTTCGCCGCTCACCACACGCTGTCCGAGGATATTGGCGATCCCGGCGTTCTGGCGCGTATCGCCGCCGGGGTCGGGATGGCGAGCAACGACCTGGAAGCCAGGCTGCGTGGCGAAACCGATGAAGATGTCGTCCGCGCGCAGATCGATGCGGCGCGCAGGGCGGGCGTTTCGGGCGTGCCGTTTCTGATCTTTGACCAGCGGCAGGCTGTATCCGGCGCCCAATCGCCGGAGGTCCTGGCGGATATTCTCGACCAGATGGTGGCCGGCCGCAG
>JBIJCV010000201.1:0-4160 GCA_044344525.1 Gammaproteobacteria bacterium
CAGCAGGACGATGCAGCGGCGGGTTTCGTGCTCGACGGCTATCCGCGCAATCTTGCCCAGGCCACCGCACTTGAAGGCGTGCTTGCCGGGATCGGACGGCCACTGGATGCCGCCGTACTCATCAATGTGGAGTTCGACATCCTGATGAAGCGCCTCACCGGTCGCCGTACCTGCTCGGTAACCGGCAAATTGCTGAATATCCATTTCTCGCCCAGATCGGAGCTGGATGCCTGCCTGAAGGCCGGTGGTGAACTGGTGCAGCGCGCTGACGACAACGAGGAAACGATCGGCAACCGGCTCAAGGTTTACCGTGCCCAGACGGAACCGCTGGTCGAGCATTACCGGGCAGCAGGACTGCTGCGCACTGTCAGCGGGCAGGGCAGCGTTGATGAGGTCTATCAGCGGGTACAGCAGGCGGTCGGGCAGGCCTGAGCCATCGCATCAGGCGTTGTGCGTCAGGCGGACCTGACAGCGGCGAGCAGCGGCTCGCCGATCACTGATTTGCGCCAGCCCGAGAGCAGGCGCAGCTCCGGTTCACCGCGGATCAGTGCGGCCAGATCCTTGCGCGTAGCGAGGATTTCCGGCACCACACCCAGCGTCCTCGCGACTTCATCGACAATTTTACCCAGACGTTTGATTTCAGCCTGATCGATCAGCTCGGGGCGCAGTTCCTGGGTCAGATCGGTGCCACTGGCCAGTTCGTCTGCAGCCGCAGCAAGCTCCGCGAGCAACGCTCCGGCCTGACGCCGGGCCACACCCGCCGGCAGATCTTCGCAGTTTGCCAGCCCGGCTTCGTCAGGCGGGTTGCGTTGGGCGATATCCAGCAAGGCGCGGTCGCTGAGAATCCACTGTCGTGGCCGGTCAGCACGGATCGCATTTTCCTCCCGCCAGCGTGCCAGCCGTCGCGCGCGCAACTGCACGACAACCGGCATGCGGGGCAGACCCGGGAGGCGGCGCCATGCGCCGTCGGGGTTGTTCCGGTACAGATCGGGGTCGACGAGTCGTGCGCTGTCCTCAACCGCCCAGGCATAACGCCCGAGCCGCTCGAGCTCTGCGCAAAGCAGTTCATGTACAACGGGCAGATGGATCACATCCGTGTTGGCGTAAGCGATCAGCTCCGGCCGCAGTGGCCGCAGCGACCAGTCGGCCCGGGTATGCGTCTTGTCGACGTCCACATCCAGCAGTGCCTTGACGAGCGCGGCATAACCGATCTGTGCCGGGTGACCGACCAGGGCGGCAGCAATCTGTGTGTCAAACAGCGGTTGCGGCAGACGCTGGTAGGTGACCCACGCGACCTCCATGTCCTGTTTCGCCGCGTGCAGCACGCGCAGGCCGGTTCCTGCGCAGAGAATATCCCACAGCGCGCTCGTATCCAGACCGGCCAGTTCATCGACACAAAACACCTGTGGCCCGGCGGAAATCTGTACCAGGCAAAGCCGCGGCGTGAACTGTGTGGTGCGGGCAAACTCTGTGTCTACGGCAATGAGATCGTCACGGGAAATTGCCGCACACGCTGCATCGAGTTGCGATTGCTGATCGACCAGTGCGCCGGTCTGTACAAGGGCTGGCATAAAGGTGGAGTGTAGTGGATCATCGTGCATTCCCACTACGGTTACGGATTTCACGGCTGCAGACGATGCTTGCCATCATCGATTTTTTCCTGCAGATCACACTGCGCCGCCGGGGTCCGGAAGATCTGCCGGACTCGCTTTTCCTGCTGCTTTTTTCTGCCCTGTGTTACGGCGTCGTGCAGTTGTTTCTGGCCCTGCCGATCTACAGCCTGTCGATGCTGCTGTTCAGGAGCGTCCTGATCGATATCGCCCTGCTGTGCGCCTGCGTGTTGGGCCTCTTGTGGCTCACACGGCATTTGTCGCGATCCGGACGCACACTGACGGCATTTTTCGGTACCGGTGCGTTGCTCGGCGTGCTGATGTTGCCCTTCAATTACTGGCTCGATGCACTGTCGGCACCCGGTCAGCCGGCGCTGTTGCCTACTGCTGCGCTGCTGGCGATCGTCAGCTGGTCGCTGGTCGTCAACGGACACATCTTTGCCCGTGCGCTGTCGATACCGTTTGTACTTGGCCTGATACTTTCGCTGGCGTATTTTTTCCTCAATTACCTGGTTTTCTGGCAGCTCGGACCACCGCCGACTGCCTGAGGCGTTTTCTGCATGCAGCATGTACACATACTCGGCGTTTGCGGCACCTTCATGGGCGGTGTGGCAGCTGTCGCGAGGGAGGCCGGGTTCCGCGTTACCGGTTCGGATCGCAATATCTATCCGCCGATGAGCGAGCAGCTTGCCCGCCTGGGTGTCGAGCTGATTGAAGGCTACGAAGCCGCGCAACTCACCCCGGCGCCCGACATGGTGGTGGTCGGCAACGTGATGACGCGCGGCATGCCGGTCATCGAGGAAATGCTCAACCGTCGCATTCCATACATGTCGGGCCCGGAGTGGCTGGCGACGACGGTATTGCGCAACCGGTTGGTGATCGGTGTATCCGGCACCCACGGCAAGACCACGACCACCAGTCTGGTGGCCTGGATTCTCGAATACGCAGGCCGCAATGCGGGGTATCTGATCGGCGGTGCGCCGGCTGACTTTGAATTTTCGGCACGGCTCGGCAGTGATCCGGTGTTCGTCATCGAGGCCGACGAGTACGACACGGCGTTTTTCGACAAGCGCGCCAAGTTCCTGCTGTACCGGCCACAGACGCTGATCATCAACAATCTGGAATTCGATCACGCGGACATCTATCCGGACCTCGCGGCCATCACCCGGCAGTTTCATCAGCTGATCCGCGCGATTCCCGGCAACGGCACGCTGATCGTGCCGGGCAAGGATGCCAACGTCGACGCACTGCTGAAGCTCGGCTGCTGGACCCCGCTGCAGCGATTTGCCAGCGCCAGCGGTACGGCAGCTGACTGGGTCGCCTGTGAAGACCCGCCGGGTACCCTGTGCATCCTGCATCAGGGTCAGGAAGTGGGCCGCTGCAACTGGCAGTTATCCGGTGCGCATAACGCCGAGAATGCCATGGCCGCGTTGCTGGCAGCCGTCTCCGTCGGCGTGGCACCGGCGGTTGCAATCGAAGCCATCGGTCGCTTTGGCGGCGTGCGCCGCCGGCTGCAGCGTCTCGGTGAATTCAATGGTGTACAGCTGTTCGATGATTTTGCCCATCACCCGACGGCGATCCGGCGCACCCTGGAGGCGATCAGGCGGCGTGCCGACGTGCGCCGGGTGATCGCCGTGTTCGAGCCGCGCTCGAACAGCATGAAACTCGGCATCTATCAGGACACGCTTGCCGCAGCACTCTCTGCTGCTGATCTGGCCTGGATACTCCGGCCGGCGGGTTTGCGTTGGGATCTGGATGCCGAATTCCGTGATCTGCCGCAGGTGCGCGTCTGTAGCGATACCGCTGCCATCGTGCGTGAGCTGGCCGCTGCCGGGCAGCCGGGCGACGCCGTTGTCGTCATGAGCAACGGTGACTTCCAGGGCATACACGGCCAGTTGGCGACTGCGCTCGGCGCCGGGGACTGAGCTGCCTTCGGTATCCGACCCATGACGCGCATGAGCATCCCGCTGTTTCCGCTGAGTGCGGTCCTGTTTCCGGACGGGCCACTGCCATTGCGGATTTTTGAAGCACGCTATCTGGACATGATCAGCCGCTGTCTGCGCGAGGACAGCGGCTTCGGTGTGGTACAGATCCACAGCGGCAGCGATGTCGGCGAGGTGCAGACCTCAGGCATCGGCACCATGGCGCGGATCGTCGACTGGTATCAGGGCAGCGACGGGATTCTGGGCATTACCGCGCGCGGAACACGAAAATTCCGGCTGCACGATATCAGCCGTCAGCCGGATGGCTTGTATATCGGCGAGGTGGCCCTGCTCGCCGAAGAACCGTGCCTCAGCTTGCCGGAGGAGTTCCGGCCCATGGCCGCACTGCTCGAAACCATCATCGATGACCTCGGCCGCCTTTACGACAGCATCGACAAGCGCTATGACGATGCTGCCTGGGTCGGACACCGCCTTGCCGAGATCCTGCCGATGCCCGCAGCCGAGAAGCAGAGTTGTCTGGAGTTGATGGATCCCGTCGAGCGCTTGCGTGTGCTGCGCCCGATGCTGCGGCCCTTTCGTCATGAGCGCGGGCAGTAGGTGCCGGGTT
>JBIJCV010000202.1:0-4144 GCA_044344525.1 Gammaproteobacteria bacterium
CTGTTCGCGTACCTGCGGCGGGAACTGTGGATTCCGGCTCAGGCGTTCGAGGTCTGCGCCGGCGATCCGCAGTGGCACGCCTGCCGGGTTGCTGACCGGCTCGGCGTAGACATTCAGCCACACCTGCTCCGCCAGTTCGTGGCAATGCGGGCAGCTGAAACGGGACAGGTTGAAGGCGGGGGTGATGCTGGTGTCGGGTGGTCGCCTGTTTTGTGGCTGATCCATGCTGCGATTACTGCCTCTCAGGGGGACGCTGTCGATGATAGACCACCCGCCCGGGGCTCCATGCATGACCGCCGGCAGGGCACCACATTGCAGTGATTGCGCCGGCTGATATGCTCAGGCACTGCAGCGAGCAAGGAGATGACGATGGCGGCAGTCCATTTCGGTACGACGATCGCGCCCTGGAGTCGGGCGCTGGCAGTGGTCTTTCTGCTGGCAGCCGGTCTGGCGGTCTGGCCGGTTGGTGAGGCCAGCCTGATATCGGCCGGTGACTGGTCGGCACAGGAGATCGGCATGCTGGTGCTCCAGTTCTGGGTATCAGCACTGTTTATCTGCGCCGTCTGGACGGGTCGTACGCCGCCGGCAGTGCTGTGCAATCCCGCGGAGTTGTGGCGCTGGCTGCGGGGCACGCATCCGGAGCGCGCGTCGCCACTGGAGGTGGAGCGTCTGCGCCAGCTGAAGCTGAAGGCGGGTGTCTTTACCAGCAGGGGTGAGGCACGGCGCCTGATCGGCCTGACCGAAGGTCGCCTGCCGCCTACGTTGGCGCAGCAACGCAAGCTTGCGCTGTACCGGCCGAAACATGCGGTGATGACGCGAACATCCGCCGAGCGCTTTCTGGCCGAGCATTACATCGAAGAGGAGTGGACCGAGGCGCTCGCCTGGGCTGACAGCTGGGCAGAAATCGACGTGGATATCAAACTCCCCGGTTATTACTCACGCCACGGCTATTACCCGATCCCCGGTTATTATCCGTCGCGTGCGGAGCGTGAGGCTTTCGATGATGCCTACACCGCACTGTATGCGCGGGGTATTCACTACCCGCTGCCGGCCGTATTTCCCGCTGATGATGTTGTCAGTGAAACGGCGCGCATGCAGCTGGCACTCGAGATGCCGGAGGAGTTGCAGGCGATCCAGCAGAAATTTCTGTGCGAGAGGATTACCCGGCGTGCGCTTGCGGCCGATGAGATCTGGCCGATGATCACACCGCTGCTCGACATCTCGCGCCGTGAACCGGAGCTGGGGTGGGCAGATATCTTCCTGTTGCTGCTCGTCCGTGACCGGCCTGCACTGCTGGTCGATCCGTGGGCTGCACGGAAGCTGGTCACCGAGATGGAGTTGTGGCTGCAAATTCGGTAAACCAGCACTCCGGCTCGCAGCAAAACGACCACGTCTGACCGCGCCACTCGAAGCGCAGGGTGCGGGCGTGCAGTGCGTGGTTGGGAAAAATGAGCGTGCTTCGCTGTTCGTGGCCAAGGCGGCCTTCCACCAGCGCCAGATACGCATCCTCGTCGCCGCCATAAATCTTGTCACCGACGATCGCGTGCCCAAGGTGCGCCAGGTGTATGCGGATCTGGTGTTTGCGACCGGTATGCGGCTGGACACGGAGCAGGCTGAATGGCGAATCGCTGTGGCTGAACCTGCGTAACACTTCGAAATCCGTTTGTGCCGCAGCACCGTCAGCGCGCACACAATCCCTGATCGCGACGCGGCTGTTTTCGTCCTTGCCCAGGGCTGCATCGATCGTGCCGTGATCATCGTGGACGTAGCCATGCACGATGGCGAGATACTCTTTGCTGACCCGGCGCTGTTCCCAGATCCTGCGCAGCTCGCGTGCGGCGGTATCGGTTTTGGCAACCAGTGTGAGGCCGCTGGTTTCGCGGTCCAGGCGGTTGACCAGGTGGGGGCGGGCATCGGCACCGAGATGCAGTCGCACCCGGCCGATGAGGCTCGAGAGTTCACCGTTCTTGCTGGGGTGGCAGACCAGATCAGCCGGCTTGTTGATCACCAGCAGTTCAGGGTCTTCGTGGACGATTTTAAACAGCGTACTCATGTTGGTCCGGGTCTGAAACAACCAGACCCCGTAAGTGGAAAAGCAGCGAAATAGTCCATGGAGGACTGCTGTGGGTATGTTCGTCGATCAGTAAAAAAAAAGCCGCAGCGTCTGCTGCGGCTTTTTCCTGATCGGGTTTCCTTGGCAGAAACCCAAACGGAGAGCGGCCAGTATTACTTGGCCTGGCTCCGCTTGAACATGCGGTCGATCTTTTCATTGGTGGCGTCACAGCAGGACTGCGACTGGTTGGCAGCGTTCAGGGCCTGGTTGGCAGTGCTCTGTGCGCCGGAGGCGGCAGTCTTGGCATCGGCGGCGGTGGAGCTGGCCGAAGTGGCTGCATCAGAAGCAGACTTGGCATCGGCGGCAACGCGGTCAAGGCGGGCAGAGAGTTCGGCAACGCTGGACGTTGAAGCGCAGCCGGCAGCCACGACCATCGCGATGGCCAGGACGCTACTCTGAAGAGCGGATTTCATTTTCATAGCAATAGTTCCTCAACAGCAGATTGAATGGATACACACCCGGGAAGAAGTTAGTCGCCGAGAAGCAGGAAACCCGCCAAACAGCGGACTCTCGTGCGCGGCAATAATGAACGAAGCATGATTAATTCGCAAACAAATCAGAAACAAGCGGGCACATATCGACGTTGGAGCGTGGCTGTTTTTGAGTTTGCAACGTTGCCTGATCGGGATGATTTGCGCTCGGCTATGGGCGGGTTGGTCGCTGCAATCTGTTGTGCTTTATGAGGTGAGTGTTGTCGGTATCCGGAAGATCGAGAGAAGAAATCATGCGGTTTCGATGCTGGCCGCAAACAGCGCTCTGCCCGTCAGTTGTTGCCCGCTGAAGATCTCTGTATATAATCCCACCACTGTTTATATATACAGGTGCTTTTATGCGCGAATTAACCGCCCGTCAGTCTGAAGTTCTCGATTTTATTCAGTCATTTGCAGCTGAAACCGGGATGCCGCCTACGCGCGCCGAGATTGCCCGGAAGCTGGGCTTCCGTTCGGTCAATGCCGCTGAGGAGCATCTGCGCGCCCTGCAGCGCAAGGGGGTTATCAGCCTGATTCCGGGTGCTTCGCGCGGGATTCAATTGCTGGATACAGACCATGAAGCGGGCCTGCCGCTGGTCGGCCGGGTAGCTGCTGGTCAGCCGATGCTGGCCAGTGAACACATTGAGGCCCGTTACCGGCTGGACATGGCCCTGTTCAATCCACGTCCGCACTACCTGTTGCGGGTGCATGGCATGAGCATGCGCGATGCCGGCATCCTGGATGGCGACCTGGTTGCCGTCTGTCGTCAGCCCGATGTGCGCAATGGCCAGATCGTGGTGGCGCGGATGGATGAAGAGGTAACCGTCAAGCGCTATCGCCAGACTGGCAAAACGGTCTACCTCCTGCCGCAGAATCCTGACTACGAGACCATCAAGGTCGATCTCGACGTCCAGCATCTGATCATCGAGGGTGTGGTCGTGGGCGTAATCCGCAACGGGATGTCGACGACAGGGTGAAGTCCGGTGCCTATCGATATTCCAGGCGTGGCACGCTGGCGCGAATCTGCTGGCACTGCGTTTCCATCTTTGCCCAGCGGGTTTCCGCAACTTGATGTGCTGCTGGGTGGTGGCTGGCCGACCGGTGGGCTGACCGAGCTGTTGATCGATGCTGGTGCTTCGGCAGAACTGGGTCTGCTCAGTCCGGCACTGACCCGCCTGACCTGTGGGCATGACACAGCAGATCCAGCCTGGGTCATGCTGATTGCACCCCCGTGGATTCCCTATGCTCCAGGGCTCTGCTGGCAGGGCCTTGCGCTCTCCAGGGTACTGGTTACCGAGGTACGACAGCCTGCAGATGCCCTGTGGGCAATGGAAGCAGCTCTCGGCTCGGGAGCCTGTGCCGGCGTCATTGCCTGGGCCGGTGTAGCCGGCAGGGTTGCCCTGCAAAGGCTGCATCTGCTGGCCGGCAAGCGGTCGGTCTGGGCGGTGCTGGTCAGGGCAGCACGGTTCCGCTGCGAACGTTCGCCGGCCATGCTGCGTGTGCAGCTGCACTTGCAGCCCGGTATGCAGCCTGCTGTGCGTGCAGAGATATTCAAGAACAG
>JBIJCV010000203.1:0-4138 GCA_044344525.1 Gammaproteobacteria bacterium
TGGCGGACTTTGTGAAAGAGATTCGGACTGCAGGGCCCTATCAGACGGTGGTGAAGACGGTGGAAGGCGGCGCCCAGCAGGTGGCGCTTTCACTGGACCGCTCGGGCTGGCCGGAGATCGTCGGCACGGTGTCGGGCGACGACACCATATTTATTGCCACCCGTACCGGTGGCGATCAGAAACGGCTCGTGGCGCGGCTGCGGGCCCGGTTCAGCAGTGGTTCCGGCACCTGAGTCCGGCACCTGGAGAGAGTGATGACGACACAGCAGAAGAACCTTTCGCCGATCATCCTGGGCTTCTCGGGCGGGCTGGACACCTCGTTCCTGGTGCCGTGGATGAAGGAACAGCTGGGCCGACCGGTAGTCACGGTGACGATCAACACCGGTGGCCTGGATGCCGCAGCCGTCAGGGATCTGGAACAGCGCTCGAAGCAGCTGGGTGCCGTTGAGCATGTGCTGGTCGAAGCCCGCCAGGTATTTTTCGAGCGGGTGCTCAAGTACCTGATCTTCGGCAACGTGCGGCGCGGGCATCTGTATCCGCTGTGCGTCGGTGCCGAGCGCGGCGTACAGGCCACGCTGCTCGCCGAACTCGCCCGCGAGCGCGGCAGCCAGACCGTCGGCCACGGCTGCACGGCAGCCGGCAACGACCAGGTGCGTTTCGAAGTCGCGCTGCGCACCATCGCGCCGGGCCTCGAGGTACTGGCGCCGGTACGGGATGAAGGCTTTATCCGCACCGAGCAGCAGAAGTATCTGGAAGAACGGAACTTGCCGGTGCCGATGCGCGGCTCGTCGTACTCGATCAATCGCGGCCTGTGGGGTGTCACCATCGGTGGCCGGGAAACACTGGACTCGCGGGAATCGATCCCCGAGGACGCCTGGGTGCTGTCGCCCAATGCGCTGGACAAGCCACGACCGGCTGCACGGCACACGATCGGCTTCAGCCAGGGCATCCCGAGTTCGCTGGACGGCAAGACCATGGACCCGGTCGCACTGATCGAAGCCCTTGAAGTACTGGGCGGTGCCTATGGCATCGGTCGCGGCGTACACGTGGGCGATACGGTGCTCGGCACCAAGGGCCGGGTGGCTTTCGAGGCGCCTGCCGCAGACATCCTGCTGAACGCCCATCGGGAACTGGAGAAGCTCGTGCTGTCCGGCCCGCAGCAGCGGATCAAGGATCAGGTGGCTACCCAGTACGGCGACTTCGTGCATGAAGGCAAACAGCTGGATCCGGTATGCCGTGACATCGAGGCGCTGCTGACTTCAGCGCAACAGCGGGTCACGGGCGAAGTGAAGATCGTGCTCCGGCCCGGCAACCTGTTCATCGAAGGCGTGACCTCGCCGCACTCGCTGATGGCCGCGACCAAGGGTGTGTACGGTGAGAAGGCCGGCGAATGGACGCCTGCCGATGCGCTCGGCTATTCACGGATCCTGTCTTTGCCCGGCATCCTGCAAACGCGGGCTGCTGCCGGCAAGAGGTAAGCACAGCATGAAAACCATCATCGCCGACAAGATCGCCTCGGTCGCCCAGCACCTGAATCTCAAGCGCGAGATCCGGGTCAGCGCCGACATCCCCTGCGAGGAAGGCGTGGTCATCGCCGCCGAGGTGCTGAACAACAAGAGCACCTACAACCAGCTCGAACTCACCAGCGGCCGGATGGCGGTGGTGAAGCGCGGCGACATCATCGTGGGTGCGATTGGTCACCGGAAGGCGCTGTTCGGCTACTCCGGGCATATTCCGGAATCGCTGGCCGTCGGCGACACCCTGCAGATCCTCAATATGGGCGGTGTGATCGGTGCCTGCGACTCGATCAATGCGAGTTTCGGCCAGCCCTTCGATGTGCGCGTGCTTGGCGCGGTACTCGGCTTTCCGTTCCTCGGCCAGCGCATCGGTGTACCGGTGCGCATCGGCATGGAGAAACTGGCGGTCGAGCCGCCGCTGGACACGCTCGGCATTCCGGTGGTCGCGATCGCCGGCACCTGCATGAACGCGGGCAAGACAGCCGCTGCGAGCGCCATTGTGAGCCGGCTGCGGCATCACGGCCACACCGTCGATGCCTTCAAGGCCACTGGCGTCGCCCTGCGGCGGGACATTCTCGCCATGGAGGATGCGGGCGCACGCTCGACGCTGATCTTCACGGACTTCGGCGTCACCTGCACGACCGGCAAGAACGGCCCCGCCGTCACCCGGATGATGCTGAACCGGCTCGCCCTGCAAAAGCCCGACTGCATCCTCTTTGAGCTGGGTGATGGCCTGCTCGGTGCCTATGGCGTGGAGGCAATTCTGCGCGATGCCGGCATCCGCGCGAGCCTCTCCAGCCTGGTGCTCTGCGCCAACGATCCGGTCGCGGCCTGGGGCGGCGTGAAGCTGCTGCGCGAGGATTTCGGCATCGAGCCGCACATCGTCACCGGCCCGGCAACCGACAACGACGTGGGCAAGGACATCATCGTGCAGCGCATGGGCGTCAAGGCCATCAATGCGGTGACCGAGTCCATGCAGATCGGCGACGAGGTCACCCGTCACCTGGGGCTGAAGCTGACATGAGCGAGCGGATCCCGACACTGATCGTCGGCGGCACCGGCTATGTGGCCGGCGAGCTGCTGCGCCTGGTGGCCGGACACCCGCAACTCGAGCTGCAGGGCGTGTCCTCGGAAACGGCAGCCGGGACCTCGGTGGGTGCGGCCTTCCCGCACCTCGCCCCCGTTCTGAAGGCGGAAGGCTTCATCACGCAGACCGATCTGGCCGCGCGCATGACAGCGCCGCGCATGGCGTTGTTCGCAGCGGCACCACATGCCGTCAGCGCCGGCGTGATTGCCACGCTGCTGGACGCAGCTGCGGCCCGGCAGTGCCAGCTGACGGTCGTGGATGTCTCCTCGGACTTCCGCTTCAGGGACGCAGACGCTTTTCAGTCCGTGTACAAGACGGCGCATGGCGCACCGGAACTGCTGCCGCTGTTCACTTGTGCGCTGCCTGAACATGTCAGCGGCATCCCCGGGCCTCACGTCGGTCATCCCGGTTGCTTCGCGACCTCAATGCTGGCCGGCATGGTGCCACTGCTCAAGCTCGACCTCTGCGAGCCACAGATCTATGCCACCGGCATCACCGGCAGCACGGGTGCCGGCCGCACGCCGACCGCCACCACGCATCACCCCGAGCGGCACTCCAACCTGTTTGCCTACAACCCGCTCCGGCACCGGCATGCACCGGAAGTCGTGCAGATCTGTGCGCAGCTGACCGGCATCGCACCGGAACTGAACTTCGTGCCGCATTCCGGTCCCTTTGCACGCGGCATACACATGACGCTGCAGGCACGCCTGAAGTCAGCGCAGACCAGCGACGCACTGCGCGACTTGCTGGCCGGCTTCTATGCCGGCTGCGAGTTCGTGCGGGTGGTCGATGGCCTGCCGCGGATCAAGGACGTGGCCGGCAGCAACTACTGCCATATCGGCGTGGAAAGCGCCGGCAACAGCGTGGCCGTGATGGTCACAATCGACAATCTCATCAAGGGCGCTGCCGGTGGCGCGGTGCAATGGATGAACCGGCTGCTCGGCTTTCCGGAAACGACCGGCCTCGATGCACCTGCGCCTGGCTGGATCTGAACATCATGAGCACAGCACAACAGGCTGAAGCACGGCATCTGCTGCAGGTTTACGCGCAGCTGCCCATCGAACCCGAATCGGCAGAAGGCGTTTACCTGCACTGCGGGTCGCGGCGGATCATCGACTTCTACGGCGGTCACGCGGTGGCCGCGCTCGGCTATGCCCACCCGGACCTGCTCGCCGCGCTGAGCCGGCAGGCCGAGAACATGTACTTCCAGAGCAACGCCGTGGCGCTGGAAGTCCGCGCGCAAGCCGCCGATGCGCTGGCCGACTTTGCGCCGGCCGGACTGCAGCGCGTGTTCCTGGTCAACAGCGGCGCGGAGGCCAACGAAAACGCGCTGCGCATCGCCTGCCGGACCACCGGCCGCTCGCGGGTGCTCGCGCTTGAGCACGGCTTTCACGGCCGCACGGCTGCCAGTGCTGCCGTCACCTGGGGGGCAGCGAACAGCTGGTATGGCTTTCCGCGCGCGCCATTCGACGTGGACTTCATTCCGCGCAACGATGCTGCGCGGGCCGAAGCGCTCATCAATGGTGAAACCGCT
>JBIJCV010000204.1:0-4136 GCA_044344525.1 Gammaproteobacteria bacterium
CTGGCCAATCATGCAAAACGTGCGAACACTGGTATTGCCTACTTGATGGACGAGGAAGGCAACATTGTCGCCACGTCCGGGACGACAGTCACTGCGGAGCGCAGACAATCACAGTTAGTGCGACTGGCTGACGAGGACGGCGTAGCCCACTCCGTCACCATTCACGAAGGGCGCGCCTACGAGTTCATCACAGTACCGGTGCGCGCACCGCTGCCAATCGGCTGGGTGTCCATGGGCTTTCCGCTGGACGACGCCTACATGCATCAGATCGAAGAACTGACCGGTCTGCATGCGAGCCTTATTTCCAGCACCACCGGCACACCAGTACTTGTTGCCAGTCCACTGAATGCCCCCATCCGCAACGCGCTGGCCGCCGCATCCCGCGAGGTTGACCGAGGGCACACCAGCACGGTGAATATCGCCGGATCCGATTACCTGATACTCACCCAGCCTCTGCTGACTGACTACGGCGAACTCGCCGTAGTTTTTACTGAGTCCCTGACCGAAGCCATGGCACCCTACCGACTGCTGCGTACCGCCGCATTTTTCCTGGGAACCTTGCCTGTACTGCTGGCACTGGTCGGGGCGGCCTTGCTATCCCGGGCACTCACCCGCCCGGTTCAGCAACTCGCCGAGGCCGCGCGGCGCATGAAAATCGGCGACTACAGCCAGCAGGTGAGTGTGACCACCGGTGACGAACTGGCGGAACTGGCAGTGACCTTCAATGCCATGCAGGACGACATCTCCCGCCGTGAGGCACGCATCACTCATCAGGCTCGTCACGATTCCCTGACTGGTCTGCCCAATCGTGACTTCGCTCTCAAACAAGTGGACCTCTGTATTGCGACAGCCGCACAAGAAGGTGGGCACGTTGCCGTCATGGTGCTGAGCCTGAACGGGTGTATCGAGATCGCAACCTCGCTGGGCCACGACATCGCCGACAGTTATGTGCGCCAGGCCGCGGAGCAGCTACAAGTACAGATCGCACATGGCTTCATGCTAGCCCGCCTGGAGAACGACAGTTTTCTGGTCGTGATGCCCGGGCTGGACACCCCAAGGGCGGCGGACGTGGCTGAACAGCTGCTGAAGTCGCTGGAACCTGGCATCGGCCTTCCGAACGTCACGGTGCATGCGCGTCCCGTAGCAGGTATTGCGGTTTACCCGGATCACGGCGAGACCCACGACCAGTTGCTTTTGCGCGCCACGGTCGCTCAGCCGGGAACCGGCGACGGCGCGACTGTCGGCTTGTATCACCGCGGCGAGGAAGACCGTCGGATCCGTCGGCTGACGATCATCAGTGATCTGCGCCGCGCCGTTTATCACGAAGAGTTCAAGCTGTTCTATCAGCCAAAAATCGCGCTGGCCGATGGCAGCGTCTGTGGTGCCGAGGCGCTGCTGCGCTGGGATCATCCGACGCTGGGACCGCTGTCGCCAGCAGAATTCATTCCTGTCGCCGAGCAGTCCGGAAATATTTCCATGCTGACCCGCTGGGCGCTGAAGGCTGCAGTACGCGAGTGCCGCTACTGGCAGGAGCAGGGCCTGGATATTCCCGTATCAGTGAATCTATCGGCCAGTGATCTGATGGACAAAGAATTGCCGTCGTTTGTCATGAGCGTACTGCGCAACCACGACCTGGAACCACGTTATCTGGTTGCGGAAATCACCGAGGAAGGTCTGGTACGCGATTTCGACAACGCTGCGATCCTTCTGCAGCGGCTGCGCGATCTCGGCATACGCATATCCATTGACGACTTCGGTACGGGTTACTCTTCTCTTGCCCAGATCCGCAACCTGCCGGTGGACGAACTCAAGCTCGACAAATCCTTCGTCACCCGGCTACCCGACGACCGGGCCGATGCTGCCATCGTCAAAGCGACCATCGATCTGGCCCATAACCTGGGTATGGAGTTTGTGGCAGAGGGTGTGGAGACGCAGTCGGCACTGAGCTGGCTGCGTGAGCACGGCTGCGAACGCATTCAGGGCTTCTATATCAGCCCACCGGTACCGGCGGATGCGTTCATCAATTGGGTCGGTAACTACGCAAACGGCTCCGCAATGCGCGTGCCTGCGTTCAAGGCAGGTTGAACGGCTGCCATAGACGTGCACGACTACCCGAGCGGATACGCAACGCGATTGGCCGGCCATCGATCCCGGCAGAGCGGCTGCTGAAGGCACAGTTACTGGTCGCGCTGTACTTCAAAAAAAGCTCCGCTGCATTGGTCGATGCAGCGGCCCTCCTCCTAATCCGCCGCTCGGCGCTTGCTCTCCCAGAATCGGTACATGAACGCAGCGTAGATGGTGGTCGTGGTGTCGTCGGTGAACAGCGGGCTGCCTTCATTTTTTGCACCCGTGTAGAAACCTTGTCGGATCCCGCCCCAGAGATCGAGGCGGTCAGCAACCGGCCAGCGCAGCGACAGCGCAATCTCCGTGCCGAGATAGCCGCCGCCTGCTGCAAAGGCGGGACGTTGCGCAGTCGCGAATGCGGGTGTGACTTCATAGTAGTAATCCATGTAGCCGTCACTCGCGAACGACGGCGTGATGCGCAACTTCAGTTGCTGCCGGTCTTTGCTGAAGTCGCGGGTAAACTTCAGCTCGGGCGCAAACACCAGTCCCTCGAACGAGGGCTTGAGACCATCCCACGACAGCGCGCCACGTATCGGCAACACCAGGAACACGTCAGCCGCGAGCCAGCTGCGCTCAACAAACTGCAACTCCAGTTCGGGTCCCACTTCCAGCAGCAGGTCGAGGTCAGGCATGCCGTCGCGCGCCGCGATGTCGTCGCTGTCAGAGCCGAAAATCAGGTCGAAGTCGATATCCAGCTTGATCTGGTCGGTACGGAATACGCGGCCACGCATCGGCGAATCGGTGTCGTCGCCAACACGCAGGAACGTGCCGCGGTATACCGGCAGGGGCAGCGGAATGAAGTCCACCTGGGTGTGTTCTGACGCCGGGTACGAAGGCCCGCTACGTCCGAAGGCAGCGATGTTCATCTCCCAGAGCGCGTCGGTCGCGGGGTCCTCGATCGTCGCTGCCAAGGCTGCGCTGCTACTGCAGGCCAGAACCAGGAGTGCGGCGCTGCCGCGCAACCCGCTCATCACTTTGTTGTTACGCTTCGGCTCCACGGTCTACAGGCTGGCAGATGACCGTGGCAGTGGCAAGTACGGCAGCAACATCACCACGCAGGGCAGTCATAGCGGTGAGAGGTCGATGGCTACGGACAGATGTGCATGTCAGTCATTTGTCCAGACGTAGTCCTCGTTGATTGCCGCCAGTGATCGCGTGCCCGCATAGCTCATCGTGCGGACGAGTTCAGTCCGCAAAATGGCCAGCGCCTTTTCGACACCGGGCTGACCAAAGGCGCCCAGCCCCCAGAGATACGGTCGCCCGATGCACACGGCATCGGCACCCAGCGCAAGAGCCGTGAATATATCGCTGCCGCGCCGGATACCGCCATCGATCAGGACGGGAATCACACCCTTGAGTTCCCCGACAATCTCCGGCAAAACATCCAGCGTGCCGCGGCCGTTGCCTTCCTGCCGACCACCGTGATTGGAAACGATCACGCCATCCACCCCATACTTGCGGCACAGCTTTGCATCCTCATGTGTCGCGATGCCTTTCAGCAACACTGGCAACGTTGTGTTCTCTTTTAACCAGCCGAGATCGTTCCAGGTAAACGCCGGATCACCGATGCTTTTCGGCCCCTTGAAACCCTCGAAATTGCCGAGACGAGTTCGCGGCACCGGCAGGCTCCGGTCGCGGGTGATGCGGAACCACTGCTCCGCTTCATGGTTGCCGCGTGTCGGTCCATCGATGGTCAACACGATGGCTGTACACCCGGCTGCAGCAGCATCGCCCAGCAGCTTGCGCATGAAGTCCCTGCTCGCAGAGGGATAAAGCTGGAACCAGTAATCGCCCTTTACGGCTGTAATTTCGCCGATACCACGATTTGTCAGCATCGAACAAATCATCAGGCTGTGCTCGCGTGCAGCAGCCTGCGCCGTTGCAATTTCGCCATCGACATGGATTCTCTGCTGGTCGCCAACGGGCGCCAGAACAATCGGCGAACGGTACTTGCGGCCAAACAGCTCTGTCGTGGTGTCTACGGCGCTGACATCGACCAGGCGTCGTGGGCG
>JBIJCV010000140.1:0-5113 GCA_044344525.1 Gammaproteobacteria bacterium
CTGGCGGTATCAGCAAAGACGGCCACGCGCTCTTCCCGCTCATGCCCTATGACGCCTACCGCTTCATGGATGAGGCTGATGCCATGGCAATCATCGCCTGGCTGCGCACCATTCCGGCACAGACCAACGAGGTGCCGCGTCATCAGCTCAATTTCCCGCTTAACCTGATCGTCAACGCCATCCCGAAACCACCCGCATTTCGCCAGATCGATCACAGCGACACCGTCGCGTATGGACGCTATCTCGCCACGCTGGGCGGCTGCGTCTGGTGCCATACGCCGGTCAACGCCCAGTCACGCTCGATCCCCGGGATGGCCCTGGCCGGCGGCCAGGCATTCCCGATGCAGGGTGGCACCGTCCGCTCAGCAAACATTTCCCCAGACCCGGAAACCGGCATCGGGCGCTGGTCCCGGCAGGATTTCATCAACCGCTTTCGCGCCTGGCAGGGGCCTGAGGCCGAGAACCGGCCGCCAGGTGCAAACGGCTTCAACACCCTGATGTCGTGGACCCAGTTTGCCGGCATGACCGACGAGGACCTTGGCGCGATATACGACTTCCTGATGCAGGAAACCGCGATCACGAACAAGGTAACCGTGTGGGAAATAGCCGCCGCAGGTGACAATGCGCGATAATGGCAAACTTCCCGTGCCAGCAGACAGCAGAGAGAATCACCAGATGGAATTGAGCACCGAGGACGTCGAACGATTCCGGCAGCGCGGTTATTGCGTGCAGCCTGGCTTCTACGATCAGGCATCGATAAAAAAGATTTCCGACTGGCTCGATGCGCTGCGGACCACACCGCCGCCCGAAGGTGCTGAAGCCTGCTATTACGAGCAGAGCCCGGTGACCGGTGAGGAGTTGCTGGTGCGTGTCGAGCACATACTCGGCGAGCACAACCCGGAAATCACCCGCCTGATGCTCACGCCGAAGCTGCTGGGCGCCATCACCGATCTGCTCGGCGAGCAACCGGTGCTGTTCAAGGAGAAGGTCAACTTCAAGCTGCCCGGCACCCGGCCGGACAAGCTGCATCAGGACCAGTCTGCCGGCTGGAACGCCTATACCGATTTCTTCGTGACCATGGCCGTCGTGATCGACGCCAATCGCCGGGACAACGCCGCACTGAGCTTTCTGTCCACAGGCAACTACAGGAAAGCGCTGATGGCCCCCGAATGGCAGCCACTCACCGACGCCGACCCGCCCTGGGAACCGGCCAGCGACTATGAACTGCTTGAGGCCAATCCCGGTGACGTGGTGTTCTTCGATTCGTATGTGCCGCACGGCTCGCCGGCCAACACCAGCAGCGCGCCCCGCCGCAACATCTACCTGACTTTCAACCGGAAGTCGGCCGGCGACCTGCGCATGCGCTACTACCACGACAAATGGAAGAGCTATCCGCCGAACCGGCCGGGACAGGGCCGCAGCGCAGGCAGCTATCGCGTCTGATTCGAGCGCCGTGGCGTATTCAGGTAACGGAATATACGTCGAGATCAGTACGGGAAAAATCGCTACCCTTGAAAAGCAGCGTCTCGCCGGCCACCCGCGCAAGGGCATAGACAAAGCAATCACCGAAGTTCAGCCCGGCCGCGTGCCGGCCCTTGCCAAAGGCACTGAAGGCACGCCGGGCAGCATGCGCCTGCTCGACATCTACAGGTACCAACTCGATTCCCGACTTGCTGATAAGCAGATCAAGAGCGCGAAGGCCATCGGGACCATAACGCGTCTCAATGACCATGGCACACTCGACAAAGGTCACCACGGACATGCGGCGAAATTCAGCCGCCTCGATTGCCTCATTGAACAGGCGCCGTTCCGGCTCATCCTGGAGAACGGCCAGAATCGCGGAGGCATCAATGATCATCGGCGGGGCAGCCCGCGGTCGTCGTAGCCGATAATATCGTCGGCACTTCGCGCATCGCGCACTGGCAACGCGGCACAGTGACGCGCAATCTCATCGAGTTCATCAGCCAAACGGCGTCCGGATCGCTCCCGGCGAACGCGGGCCAACCGATCCTCAAGGGCTCGGGTAACTGCCTCAGTCTTGCTCTCGCCAGTCAGCCGCGCCAAGGCGTTGGCCAGCCTTTCGGTCTCGGAATTGCGGATGTTCAGTGCCATTTTTCATTACATGCAGCAAGCATGCTACACGCTAGCGCTGACGGGCTGGTGCGTCAAGGCACCATTAGCTCAAATCCACGCAGATTCAGGTACCTGCGCTGGCCAATGTCGAGTGTTGGCGCCGGTTATTCCGGTGGCAGCAGGATCTGGTGATCGGTACTGAACTGGTAGTCGCGGAAGATGTGCTCCGCGCTCAGCAGCTGATAGCTGCCGTCAGGCAGGCGGCGCGTGGTGTCCTTGAGCCGGTAGGTGTAATGCCCGCAGGTCCAGCAGTCAAAATTGCGCATGTGCGTGCACAGGCAGGTCTTGTCCATGACGGCAAACTTTTCGTCGTTCGGATGCCTGTCCAGTTCGCGGTTGTAGGCATCGACATACGCGCAGTTGCCTGACCCGTCCAGCAGATAACCGTAGGCTTCGCAGTTCGGCCGGATGTCGGAACCGATCGCCGGACTGCTCTTCAGCATGCGCATCGGATAACCGGTTGGCGATATCAGGTTGACCTCGATATCGCTTTCGTTGGCACGGAAATATTCCTGCTGCACTTTTTCCGGCAGGCCGCATTCACTGGCAACGGTGAAACGCGTCGCCACCTGCACAGCGGCGGACCCGCTCTCCAGAAACTCCACTGCATCGCTGCCGGTGAAAATGCCGCCGGCGGGGATCACCGGGATATCCAGGCTCTCCTGCTGCATGTACTGAATGACTTCGGCGACGATGGTCTTGAGGTCGTACTGCGCCCAGTCCAGGCCGAAGCCGAGATGGCCGCCGGCCAGCGGCCCCTCGACGATGACGTAATCCGGCAAGCGGTCGAGACGCGCGCTCTTGCGCAGGAACAGGATCAGCGCGCGCAGCGACGAGACGATGATGCCGATCTTCACATCGCGGAAACGCGGATGGTCTTCGATCAGCGCCATCGAGCCCAGGTGCAGTCCGGCACTCAGGGTAATGCCGTCGATACCCGCATCCAGTGCGGCCGTCAGGCGTACGCGCAGGGTGTCGCGCGGATTGCCCATGGTGAGTTTTTCCATGGTGTTGACGAACACCATGCCATCACCGCGCTTGGCCTCCATGGTGCGGCCCACATGCAGCTTGGTCGCTTCGGCAATCCGCTCCAGATCGAACTTGACTGGCGACTTGTCACGGCTGGCGACGTTGTATTTGAATTTCTTCTGCTTTTCCTTGACGAACCCGGTGTTGAAACGCCGGTCGGAAACCGTCGGCACCATGGCATCGGAGATATGCCCGATCCCGCCCAGCCGGGCTGCAACCAGGGAAAGCTCCGCAGTGGAAATATCCACACCCATGCCGCCGGTGATGATCGGCACATATTCCTGCTTGCCGAATCTCAACCGGAAATCGTCAACTCGTTTCATCGTTCAGTGCCGGATCCGCAGGGAACCCCACGGGTTCTCATCAGGTGACAGGGGCGCAAGTATAGACCGTAGGCCATGCGGCGCGCGAAAAAGGATAATGGATTCAGGTGACATTTCTTGTCAGGATCCGCTCCATGAACCACCTCGCCGGTGAAACCAGCCCCTATCTGCTGCAGCATGCCGGGAATCCGGTCGACTGGCACCCGTGGAATGCCGCAGCGCTTGGCCTGGCGCGGAGTGAAAACAAGCCCATCCTGCTCTCGATCGGCTACTCGGCCTGTCACTGGTGCCATGTCATGGCCCATGAATCCTTCGAAGACCCGGCCACCGCTGCGGTCATGAACCGGCTCTTCATCAACATCAAGGTCGACCGGGAAGAGCGGCCGGACCTCGACCGCATCTATCAGACCGCCCATCACATGATCACCCAGCGCGCCGGCGGCTGGCCGCTGACCATGTTCCTGACCGCGGACGGCCAGCTGCCGTTTTTTGCCGGAACCTATTTCCCAAATACCGCACGCTACGGTATGCCGGCTTTCAGCGAGGTACTGGAACGCGTGGCTGCGTATTACCACGCCAATGCTGACGAGACGCGCAGCCATGGAGAGCAGATACGCGCAGCCCTGGCGCAGCTCGAACCGGCACAACCCGCCGCAGCCAGCGCACTGACTTCCGAGCCGCTGCACGGTTTCCGTCAGGTCATCGCCCGGCAGTTTGACGCTGAGCACGGCGGCTTCGGCAGCGCGCCCAAATTTCCACACCCGGCGACGATTCAGCGCCTGCTGCACCACTGGCGCACTACCGCTCATGAAGAGAAGCCCGATACCGACGCCCTGTTCATGGCTGCGCTGACCCTCAATCGCATGGCCGAGGGCGGCATCTACGATCATCTGGCCGGCGGCTTTTGTCGTTACTCGGTAGATCGCCAGTGGTCCATCCCGCATTTCGAAAAAATGCTCTACGACAACGGACCGCTGCTCGCGCTGTACGCACGGATGTTCCAGATCAGCGGCGACGAGAGCTACCGCACCGTGGCCCGCGAAACAGCCGAGTGGGTGCTGCGCGACATGCGCTCGGCGGAGGGCGCGTTTCTGTCGAGTCTGGATGCGGACTCCGAGGGCATCGAGGGCAAATTTTACGTCTGGACACCCGACGAAGTCCGGGCCCTGGTAGACGCGGATGAATACGCAGTGCTCGTGCCGCGCTTCGGCCTGGATCAGCCAGCCAATTTTTCCGAGCCGGCCCACGGCATCAGCGCCTGGCATCTGCGCGTCTGCCAGAGCATGGAGCAGATTGCCGGGCACACCGGTCAGCCTGTTTCAGCTGTACGCCGCCTGCTGCTCACCGGCCGGGCAAAGCTCATCAGGGCACGCAACCGGCGGGTTGCGCCCGGCCGCGATGACAAGATCCTGAGCAGCTGGAACGCGCTGATGATCCGCGGCCTGGCCATTAGCGCGCGCGTACTCAACAGCGGCAACCTGGCTGATGCAGCAGTTGGCAGTCTCGATTTCATCCGCAGCAGCCTGACCGTCGACGGCCGTCTGCTCGCCACCAGCCGGAATGGCCAGTCGCGCCTGAATGCCTATCTCGATGACTACGCTTATCTGCTCGACGCCGTCCTTGAACTG
>JBIJCV010000091.1:0-6595 GCA_044344525.1 Gammaproteobacteria bacterium
CAGACACGCTTCAGCAGCGCGCATCTGCACTACGCGATCTGGCTCGCCGAGTGCCTGCTCACCCATTTCGAAGACCGCAGCAACGGCGGTTTCTGGTTTACTTCGCACGACCATGAACCCCTGCTGCACCGGCCGAAGCCGATGGCCGACGATGCCATGCCTGCGGGCAACGGCGTCGCGGCTTTCGCACTGGCCCGGCTCGGCTGGCTGCTCGGCGACGTTCGTTACCTCGATGCAGCAGAGCGCACGCTGCGCGCCGGATGGCAGGCCATGCAGGAGTTTCCGCATGGCCACTGCAGTCTGCTCGAAGCACTCGACGAATATCTGCAGCCGCCCGAGATCATCATCATCCGCGGTGCAGACGAGGAAGCTGCGCAATGGGCCGGCACTGTTGCCGCTGCCTACAATCCGCAGCGCATGATTTTCACGATTCCAAACGATGCTGCCGACCTGCCGGAAGCGCTGTCTGCAAAAGCAGGCAACGGCCGTACAACCGCGTATGTGTGCCGCGGAATGAGTTGTGGCCCAATGATCACCGATCTGAAGACGCTGCTGGGTTGACCACGACTTTCCCATGAAACCGAGTCATATGCGCAGCCGCTGGCGGCTCTGGGCGGCAGTTGCCCTGTTCATCACCATCAATGTGATCTATTGGCAGGACCCCTGGTTCTGGCGCAACTACCTGCAGTTTTTCCTGAGCGGCAGTCCCACCACGACCGAACTGCTGGTGCCCGACGAAGAAATTCGCGGCGATGGCTCGTTCGTGCTGCCGGTGGCAAAGCCGGAAGCACGCACCATTTCGGCAGCAGCGCTGGCCGACATGGAACGCTTCGCCGCCGAATTCGGCAGCCACGCGCTGATCGTCGTGCATCACGGAGTGATCCAGGACGAGTGGTATGCGCCGCACTGGCAGCGCGACCAGCTGACCCAGTCGCAGTCCATGCACAAATCGCTGATGGGACTGTTTGTCGGCATCGCCATCGAAGAACAGCGCATCAAATCCATCGATGATCCGGTCGGCACTTACCTCGCTGAATGGCGCGATGACCCGCGTGGCGCCATCACGCTGCGGCAGATGCTGCAGATGAGTTCCGGACTGGCGCAGTACCGGTTCACGCTGAACCCCTTCACCGATGACAACCGCTGGCTGAACTCAGGGCACTCCGGCAAGGTACTGCTGCGCACACCGCTGGCGGACTGGGCGCCCGGCAGTCGGTATGACTACAACAACACCAATTCCGAACTGCTGGGGATGGTGCTTGAGCGGGCGTATGGCCAGCGCTATGCCGAACTGCTGCGCGACAAGCTCTGGCTGCCGATGGGTGGCGAGCGCACACGGGTGCATACCGATCGGCCAGGCGGTCGCGCCTACACCTCATGCTGTCTGGCCGCACCGGCCATGGACTGGGTACGCATCGGCATGTTGCTGCTGGGCAAGGGTGCAGTGAATGGCCACCGCATCGTCTCTGCCGACTGGATTCAACAGATGCTCACCCCGTCGCCGACTGCTGCCCACTACGGCCTGCAGATCTGGCTGGGCTATGGCGATCCGGCCGTGCCACCGGACGAGGCCGGGTCTTCCGGCGCCATCGTCAGCGGCGCATTTCTGGCCCGCGACACCTTCATGACCTGGGGTCGCGGACAACAACATGTATTCGTCGTGCCTTCGCGCGAACTCGTCATCGTCCGGCTCGGGCCGGCGCTGGGACGCGCACCGATCAAGCCGGGCTTTGACCTGACTTACCTCGTCAACACCGCAATACAGGGCATGCAGCCCGCAACCGGAACTTCTCCATGACATCTTTCACCGTTCGTCAGTGTCAGCGTGCACTGCCCCGACTGCGCCCGGCAAATTCCGCTGCTGGCCTGATTTTGCTGCTGGTCAGCGCGAGCCTGGCCGCAGCCGAACCGATCCCGGAAGTGGTGGTGACCGCCCGCAAGCGTAGCGAAGCACTGATATCGGTGCCGGTTGCAGTCACGGTGTTCTCAACCGATCAGCTCGGATCACCCGCCATCCTCAGCCTGACCGACCTCGCACGCTTCACGCCGGGTGTGGCGATGAACTCGGCAACCGGACGCCAGGCCAGCTCCTACCGGCCGGTATTCCGCGGCGTAACCACCGTGCGCAACGGTGTCGCCAACGCCAGCGCCGGTGGCACTTTCGTCGACGGCATCTATGTCAGTGGTGGATTGCTGGCCGCCGAGATGGACAATCTGGAGCGTGTGGAGATCCTGCGCGGTCCGCAGTCTGCACAGTTTGGCCGCAACACCTATGCAGGGGCCATCAACTACGTGACCCGTGCACCGCTGGCAGCGCCGGCGGGCGAAATAAAAGTGACCGGCGCCGCGCATGACGGCCGCGAGGCATCCGGCTGGTGGAGTGGCCCGCTGGCCGACGATCGCGCCCTGCTGTGGATCGGTGCCGGACACCGCGAACACGACGGCGAATGGACCAACAACCGGGATGGTTCGGAGATCGGTGGTGAAGAATCCGATGAGCTGAGCGCCAAGCTGCTGCTGCGGCCCACCGATGCCGTGGATGCCACCCTGCGGCTGGCCTGGCAGGGCACCGACGATGAACATTTTCCGATGTACCTGCAGCCACGCACGCTGAACAACTGCTGTTATCGCAGCGCTGAAGCGCCGCGCGCCCGCGAGTATTACATCGGCAAGGCCCAGCCGGAAAACAACCTGAATCTCTATACCGATCTTCTGGACCAGAACGGTGGTGCCGGCACAAAACTCGACCGCAGATCCGGCAGTCTGGCGATCAACTGGCGCGTCAACGGCATGACGCTGACCAGCCTGACCGGTGTGCTGAAGGACGAACTTGAAAGCGGTTTCGACAGCTCCTATGCCGGCTATCCAAGCACCGCCGGCGCCGTGATTCACGAGGTCAAGGACTTCGATGATGTGTCACAGGAGTTGCGCCTGACCTCGGCAGCGGATCAGCCTGTGCGCTTTGTCGCCGGTCTGTACTACTACGAGGGCGACGCCAACACCGTGAGCCGCGACCAGATCAACACCACAACCGGTGCACCGACACCGCAGACCAGGACGCGCGACGAGGTGGAAAATCACGCCATATTCGGCAGTGTTGAATATGACTTTGCCGAGCGCTGGACGGCCGGTGCTGAACTGCGCTGGGCGGAGGACGAGGTCACGGTCACGGCTACACCAGCCCCCAACGCGCCTCCGCCCAGGCCCGGAACTCTGCCCCCGTGCAACAGCACGCTGTGCAATGACACGTCCACGAGCCTGACCCCGCGCTTCACGCTGGTCTGGCGGACCACGGACGATCTCACCGCCTACGCCAATATCGCCAAGGGCACCAAACCCGGCGACTTCAACAGCAACGTGCCGGATGAGAGTTACCGCGTGGTCGATGAGGAAACCCTCTGGAGCTACGAGCTCGGACTCAAGGCCAGCCTGCTGGAAGACCGGGTAACCGTGACGCTGGCCGGTTTCTACCTGGAACTGGATGACCAGCAAGTGACCTCGCTGGTCGAGCTCGATACGGGCGGAACCGCCTCGATTCTCGTCAATGCCGGCAAGACCGATGCCCACGGCATCGAGGCAGAGATGCGCGCGGCACTCACCGACAATTTCTCAATGCAGGCCAGTTATGCCTGGACTGACTCGGAATTCGACGAGTACATCAGCCCCGAGGAAGCTGATCTGCGCGGCGGCAATGGCAGCTACGCCGACACCCAGCGGCTCGGCGACGTGAGTGGCAATGATTCTCCGCGTGTACCGAAGCACATGGCCTCCCTCGCAGCGCGCTACCAGCAGGCGCTGACAGCGGATACCCGGTGGTATGTCGCTGCGGACTGGACTTTCGAATCTTCGAAATACGCCCAGGAGCATAACCTGATCGAGACCGGCGACCGCCGGCTCGTCGGCTGGCAGACGGGCCTGCAGCAAGGCCGGTGGGATGCCAGCGTCTGGGTACGCAACCTGTTTGATGACGATACGCCCGCCGACGTGCTGCGCTATTTCGACGGGCGTTCCGGCGACCTGCCGAGCTTTCCTCAGCAGGGCAGTTCAGCACCCAGCCGGACCCCGCGCGGCTTTGCGATCCCGCTCGCCCCGGGCCGCGAGGCCGGCATCACGGTGCGCATGAAGTTCTGATGAACTCCGATTAATTGCCACCCCGCACCTCCGCTTAGGTACATACCACTATTGTTGGGATCAGGACTGCAGGATAGCGTTAAAGGTTAGCTACCTACCCGGGTAGCCGTCTTTTTTTGGGGATCTATATATGACCAATCAGTCGGCGATAACCCGCCTTCGCAGGCGTGGTAAAGGCCTGCTGGCCGGTACAGCAGCGCTCCTGTTGCAGTTCTCTGCCATGCAGGGGTTTGCAGCGGCCGGTGACACGGGCGAGGCTCTGTTCCTCGCCAACTGCTCCGCCTGCCACCAGGCCAGCGGTCAGGGCCTGCCTGGCGCATTTCCTCCGCTCGCCAAGTCTGACTTCATTGCCAAGAACCCGAAGGTCCTGATGGAAGTCACCCTCAAGGGTCGGCAGGGCAAAATGACCGTCAATGGCGTGGAATACAACAACACCATGCCGGCGATGAGTTACCTCAGCGATGCCGATCTCTCCGCCATCACCACCTATGTACTGAACAACTGGGGAAATCCGGGCGGTCAGATCACCGCGAAGGACATCAACCAGTTCCGCAAGGACAACAACCTGGAATCCAAACAGGGTGCCGGTGAGCGTCATCCGGGCATGGGCGAGTCCGAGCAGAAATACCAGTCTGCACCAATGGCCATACCGACTCCCGAGCAGGCGGCAAAAACGGCCGCCCCATCGATCTCGGACACCGAGTTCAAGAAAGCCACGCAGATCTACTTCCAGCGCTGTGCAGGTTGCCATGGCGTACTGCGCAAGGGTGCCACCGGCAAGCCGCTGACCACCGATCTCACCCAGGCCAAGGGCACGGACTACCTCAAGGCACTGATCAAGTTCGGATCACCCGGCGGCATGCCGAACTGGGGCACCTCCGGCGAGCTGTCGGATGATGAAATCGACCTGATGGCGCGCTTCCTCCAGCACGAACCGCCGCAGCCTCCGGAATGGGGCATGCCGGAAATGAAGAGCAGCTGGAAGGTTCTGGTACCGCCGTCTGAACGCCCCACCAGCCCGCAGAACAAGCTGAACCTCGAGAATGTCTTTGCCGTCACGCTGCGTGACTCCGGTGAAGTGGCGCTCATCGATGGCGACACCAAGGCGATCGTCAAGATCATCAAGACCGGTTATGCGGTGCATATCTCGCGCATGTCCCACTCCGGTCGTTACGTGTTCACCATCGGCCGCGATGGCAAGACCGACCTGATCGATCTCTGGATGGATCCGCCGCAGACGGTCGCCGAGATCAAGATCGGCCTGGAAGCGCGCTCCGTCGAAACCTCCAAGTACAAGGGTTTCGAAGACAAGTACGCGATCGCCGGCGCCTACTGGCCGCCGCAATACGTGATCATGGATGGCGCCACGCTGGAGCCGCTCAAGATCGTGTCCACCCGCGGCATGACGGTAGACACCCAGGAATATCACCCGGAGCCGCGCGTGGCCGCGATCGTCGCCTCGCACCAGCACCCGGAGTTCATCATCAACGTGAAGGAAACTGGCCGGATCCTGCTGGTGAACTACAGCGACATCGACAACCTCACCACCACCACCATCAATGCAGCCCGCTTCCTGCATGACGGTGGCTGGGACTCCAGCCTGCGCTACTTCCTGACCGCCGCCAACAAGTCGAACATCGTTGCGGTCATCGACTCGAAGGAACGCAAACTGGCAGCCCTGGTTCCGGTAGACGAGATTCCGCATCCCGGTCGTGGTGCCAACTTCATCCATCCCGAGTTCGGACCGGTCTGGGTGACAAGTGCACTGGGCAACGACAAGATCACGCTCATCGGCACGGATCCCGACAAGCACGAAAAACATGCCTGGAAGGTCGTCAAGGTCCTGAAGGGCCAGGGTGGCGGATCGCTGTTCGTCAAGACGCACCCGAAGTCCAAAAACCTGTGGGTGGATACGCCGCTCAACCCGGATGCAAAGATCTCCCAGAGCATCGCCGTATTCGACATCAACAATCTCGATGCCGGCTACAAGGTGCTGCCGATCGGGGAATGGGCGCAACTCGGGCCGGGCGCGAAGCGCATCGTGCAGCCTGAATACAACAAGGCCGGCGATGAGGTCTGGTTCTCCGTGTGGAGTGGCCAGGCTGAAGAGTCCGCCATCGTCATCGTGGATGACAAGACCCGCAAGCTGAAGAAGGTCATCAAGGGTCCCAAGATCATCACGCCGACCGGCAAGTTCAACGTCTACAACACGGTTCACGACGACTACTAAGCGCAGAAAACGGGGGGTCAGGCCACAGGCAATATTTGTGGCCTGACCCCCAATCCGCCCCGGACGATTTAGTACCATGGGCGGATGGATCCCACCCTGCTGCTCAAGGCCCTCATTCTCGGCATCGTCGAAGGGCTGACTGAATTCCTGCCGATCTCCTCCACCGGCCATCTGATCCTCACGGCCGACCTGCTCGGTTTCAACGACAGCAAAGGCAAGATCTTCGAGATCGTG
>JBIJCV010000205.1:0-4103 GCA_044344525.1 Gammaproteobacteria bacterium
CTTGTCGGTGGCGAAGCGGAAGGCGTCGTCCGGATCGATCAGTTTGCGCTGGATCGCATCCAGCAGGGCCTGATCCATCATCTGCATGCCGAGATCCTTGCCGGTCTGCAGCTGGGCCGGAATCTGGTGCGTCTGATCGGTCATGATCAGTTTGGCGATCGCGCGGGTCATCACCATGACCTCGACAACTGCCTTGCGACCCCGGCCATCCGGCGTTTTCACCAGTGTCTGGGTGATCACGGCATTCAGGCTCTGGGCGAGAAAGCTCTTGGATTGTTCGCGCATGTCGCCGGGCAGTGCGTCGATGATCCGGTCGATGGTCTTTACCGCGCCGGTCGTATGCAGGGTGCCAAGCACCAGATGGCCGGTTTCGGCAGCCGTCATTGCCATCTGTATGGTCTCGGCATCACGCAATTCGCCGACCAGGATCACGTCGGGATCTTCGCGCAGCGACGCGCGAATGCCGTCGGCAAAGGAGGGCAGATGGGTGCCGAGTTCGCGCTGGATGACCTGCGACTGCTTGCTGCGGTGGATGAACTCGATGGGATCTTCGAGGCTGATGATGTTGGCGTTCTGGGTGCTGTTGAGATGATCGATCATCGCCGCCAGCGTGGTCGACTTGCCGGTGCCCGTGGAACCGGTTACCAGGATCATGCCCTGATGGTGATCGCAGAGCTTGCGCACCACGGCCGGGAGATCCAGGCTTTCGAGTGTGGGCACGTCGCCGGGAATGTAGCGGAAGGTGGCGCCGATGCCGGTTTCCTTGCGAAAGACGTTGACGCGAAAGCGGCCGCGGTCTTCAGAGACATAGGAAAAATCGAGGTCATGGCCCTCGTCGAAACGCTTGCGCTGGTTGGCGCTGAGGATTTCGGAAATATAGCCTTCGAGTTCAGTGTCGCCCAGGTCGCGAAACTTGATGGGCATGAGGTCGCCGTGCATGCGCAGCATCGGCGGCACGCCCACGGCCAGATGGATGTCGGAGCAGCCCTGTGCGAGCCCGAGCTTGAGGAATGCGTCTATGCGCGCCATCAGGCGGCCTGCTCGAGGGCAACGCGGAGTTCATCCATCGATTCGTAGCGCTTCAGTTTGTCGACTTCCATGGACTTGCGCACCACCGCCGCGAGCGCCGCCGGAATGTCCGGGTTCAGCTCTTCGCAGAGTTTGGCCTTGCCCTGTACATGCTGATACATGACTGACATGTGGTCGCCCTTGGTGTACGGGGGTGTGCCGGTCAGCATTTCATAAAGGATGACGCCTACGCTGTAAATATCAGCGCGGTGATCGACTTTCTTGCCCAGGATCTGTTCTGGCGCCATGTATTTGGGTGAACCGATCACATAGCCCGTCTTGGTGAGTTGCGTGTCGCCGGAAGTCGCCGCCGCCGCCACACCGAAGTCGACGATCTTCAGCAGACCCTCATCGTTGATCAGGATGTTGGCCGGCTTCAGGTCGCGATGAATGATGCCCACCTGATGCGCCACTGCCATGCCGGTGGCGATGTCCTGCGCCCAGCCTCTGGATTTCTCGAAGGGCAGCGGCTTGTGCTTGCTCATTTCAGCGCCCAGCGTGTGCGAAGGGAAAAACTCCATCGAAATGGCGTAGTTCCCGCCGAGGCTGACGAAATCAAAGATGCGGATGACGTTGCGATGGGTGATCTTGCGTGAATAACGCAGCTCGTGCACGAAACGCTTCATCATCTCCTCATCCGAGCTCACGTTCGGATTGAGGAACTTGAGGATCAGCCGTTCGTCAACGACCTCGTCATCGACGAGCACCACGGTGCCGAAGGCGCCCTTGCCGATCTTCTCGATGTACCGGTAGCGGCCTTCGATGAGATCACCGGTTTTCAGCGTGCTCACATCCAGCTTGATGGCCTGGTCCAGATTCTTGACCATGGCCTCGACTTGGGCATTGTCCACCAGCAGCGTCTTGACCCCTTCGGCCGGCGCTTCTGTCCTGACGTCCGGCGAGCCTTTACCCGTTCCCGAGATGCTTTCGATGCGCGACATGGCCTGCGCGGCCACGCGCGCGATGGTTTCATCAGCGCCGGTTGCCAGGTTTCTCAGGCGGTCCTTCAGGGTGTCGGCCGATTCCGAATTCGCCAGCTGACCGATGGCGTTGACGGCCTCTATGCGTATGTCTTTTTCCGGTCGGTCGAGCATCGGCAGGAGTTTTGGCAGTACCTCGGCACTGCCCAGCCGACCGAGTGCGCGCAGTGCGGCCGGTACCGAGCGCGGGTCGCCAGCCAGCATTTCGAGCAGGGCAGGTGCGGCCTTTACGCTGCGGATTTCAGCCAGTGCATCGGCAGCGCGTTCGCGTACCCACCAGTCATTGTCACGGGTCGCACCAATCAGATGGTCGACGGCCCGCTCATCCTTGGTCTGGTTGAGGATCTCGATGGCGGAGCGGCGGATATTGTCATTCTTGTCGCTGACCAGATGCAGAACGGCATCCATGACCTTCGGGCCGCCGATCTTGGCCAGTGCATCCGAGGCGCGTGAGCGTACCCACCAGTCGCCGTCTTCGAGGGCCGTCAGCAGATACTTGATGGTGTCGGGTTCGGCGATTTCGTTCAGCACTTCCACGGCAGAACGGCGTGCGAACTCCGATTCGTCCTTCAGAACCTCTACCAGGTGCTTCATGGTGTCCGGATGCCGGAGATTCACCACCAGGTCGATGGCGCGCGCCTGTACCTCCAGTTCCGGGTCGGCGAGCAGCGAGCAGATCAGGCCGATATCCCGGTCGCCGGGCATGGCGGCGAGTGCCTCGAGCGCCGCCTTGCGCACCATCTTGTTGCGGTCCTTCAGCTGCCGCTCCAGTGCCTGGGCGACATCCGGGCGGTTGAATCGGCTGAGCAGTTCGATGATGTTCAGGCGTACCGAGGCATCCTTGCCTTCGATCCGGGAAATCAGGTCGGGAACGAGCTCGGCGGTGGCGACATCGGAAAGGATGCGGAATACCGCGGCTTTTTCCTGCGGCTCCAGGTCATAGGAGCGGCGCAGCAGTTCGCGCGGGTTGATGCGCCGGCGCGTTACGCTGAGTATTTCCAGAACGGCCGGCTTGAAGACGTCGTCCCGTCCGAGCAGGTCGAGCAGTTTGTTGGTGTCGTAATTCGTGGAGATCGCGAGGGCCTTGGCAACACCGGTTACGCACTGCTGGTTGCTGTGGCCCAGACCCGCGGCAAACATCGGGAAGGTCTTGTCGTTCAGATACGATGCAAGGATGGTGACCAGCGCGCCGGACAGTTCCTTGTCGACACTCGCCAGCGCTTCGATCACGGCCGGAGCCGCTTCCGGACCGATGGCGCGCAGGCTCTCCAGGGCTTTATGCGCCTCGGGGCTGTCAGAGCCGTGCAGGGTCGTGAGTTGCGTAAGGCAACGCTCGGCCTTCAGTGTGCTGAAGAACTTCATATGCCCCGGAAATCCACTCCGCGCAACCCATCAATACCCATACCCCGGGGCGCGTCAGGTCCCGCCGTCCGCCCGGATCAATCGGGTACACTCTCACGCCTTGAGGAGGGGGATTCTGTTAATCCCGTCACGAATTATGCCAGATGAAATAAGCGGACAGGTCCGCAACGATAGCCGGCCTGCGATTCATGCCGTTCAGGCCATGCTGACCCCCATGCCGAATGTGCGCAACGTCATCGCCATTGCCTCCGGCAAGGGCGGGGTGGGCAAGTCGACCACGGCGGTCAATCTTGCCCTCGCGCTCACCCGGGAAGGTGCCAGGGTCGGCATTCTCGATGCCGACATCTACGGGCCCAGCCAGCCGCGCATGCTCGGGTTGCTTAACCGCACTCTCGAATCACAGGATGGCAAGACGTTTCAGCCGCTGATGGCACATGGCCTGCAGGTGAGCTCCATCGGTTTCATGATCGACGAGGAAAAACCGCTGATCTGGCGGGGCCCGATGGTTACCCAGGCCCTGCAGCAGCTGGCCTTCCAGACCAACTGGAACGATCTCGATTATCTGCTGGTCGATCTGCCGCCCGGTACCGGCGATGCCCAGCTGACCCTGACACAGAAAGTGCCGCTGGCCGGCGCCATCATCATCACCACGCCGCAGGATGTGGCGCTGGCCGATGCCCGCAAGGGCCTCAA
>JBIJCV010000206.1:0-4096 GCA_044344525.1 Gammaproteobacteria bacterium
CAGTGCGGTGTGATTGCCGTGCTGCTGCTGATGTCGGTGACTGATCCTTCCGTCTGGCTGGCGCGCATCGCGTTGCTCACGGTTGTGCTGGCCGTCTGCTCGGCGACCCAGGATATCGCCATCGATGCCTGGCGTATCGAGGCGGTGACGGTGCGTCTGCAGGGTGCGATGGCGGCTGCTTACCAGTTCGGCTATCGCTCGGCCGTACTGGTGGCCGGTGCCGGTGCACTCTATCTGGCTGATCTCGGTTCCTGGGGACTGGCTTACCAGGTCATGGCGGCACTGATGCTGCCGGGCGTGCTGACAGTGCTGCTGGTGGCCGAGCCGGAAGTGGCCGCCGTGCCGGCCGGTGCGGACTCACTCGCCAACTGGTTCAGTACCGCGGTGGTTGGCCCATTCACGGAGTTCTTTCAGCGCGTCGGCGGCTTCGGCTTTGTACTGCTGCTGTTCATCGGCAGCTACCGGATCAGCGACATGGTGCTTGGCGTGATGGCCAATCCGTTCTATATCGATACCGGTTTCAGCCTGTCCGAGATTGCCACCGTGACCAAGGTGTTTGGTTTTGCCATCACGCTGCTCGGCGCGGCCCTCGGTGGCGTGGCGGTTGCGCGCTACGGTGCTGCACGTCCGCTGGTCGCCGGGGCTGTCATGCTGGCGGCTTCAAACCTGGTGTTTATCGGCCTGGCGCAGGCCGGCCCGGATATGGGCTGGCTGATCGCGGCGATCTGCGCCGACAATCTGGCGGCCGGTTTTGTCGGCACCATCTTCATCGCTTACCTGTCGGGCCTGACCAACGTGGCCTATACGGCTACCCAGTACGCCTTGTTCACCTCATTGATGTCGCTGCCGGGACGGTTGCTCAGCGGCTTTTCGGGACAGATCGTGGAAGTGGCGGGCTGGGTGAATTTTTTCATCTACACGACGGCAGCGGGTATACCGGCGATTCTGCTCGCCATGCTGGTCGTGCACCGCCGGGAGAAATCCGCGTGAGTGCAGCATGAGCGCGCAGCAGATCGTGCGGGTGTGCAGCCTCAGCGCGCTGGGCGATCCGGGTGCGCGCGAATTTTTCTCCGGCAAGGGCGACTGGCCCTACCGGGGGTTTGTCGTTCAGTTGAACGGCGAACTGCGTGCCTATGCCAACGTCTGCCCGCACAAGCGTCATCCGCTCAATATGGACGATGATGATTTCCTGGCACCGAAGCTGCGTCTGTTGCGCTGCTCATCGCATGGTGCCCTGTTTGATCCGGAGACCGGCCTGTGCGTGCATGGTCCCTGTGCCGGTCATTCGCTCAGCAGCCTTGAGTGCTGGGTTGAAGGCGGTGATGTGCTGGTGCGTGCACCGGTGTCGGCCTGATGCTGTGGAGAGCAACGTGATGAAGAAATCCTGGACCGCGATACTTTCAGGCGCAGTGGCGACCGGTCTGATTGGCTGTGCGACCAGTCCGCCGGCCGCACCGGCAGCCGACACCGCGCTGCTCACCGCGAGCCCGGCGGCGTTCTGCGCCGAGGCGCAACGCATCATCAGCCATACCGGCAAGACCGGCGACTTCGTGGTCCATCCGGATTTCGAGGGCTTCGTCAAATCCAAGACCAGTATCGATCCGCTCACCCTGCATGTGTATGTCTGGCCTGCGCCGGATGACGCGAACCGGGCGGTGGCGATTTCCTGCAAGTTCAAGAGTGCAGATCACCTGAACGCAGCGTTCGGTCCGGGTACGGCGGGCTCCGACGGGCTCTGTCAGGACATGAACCGGGAAACACTGCGCCAGGTGCGTGCCGCAGTGCCGGCCGCCGCTGCGCTACAGGTGGTGCTCGACCCGCAGGAGAATGTGTTCAATGAAAGCCAGCCGGCGGCCACCGGGCCCGACTGGCTGGCGCCGTTCCTGCTCACGACGCAGGATGATTCCCGCACGCTGACGATTCACAGCAAGGGCTTTCGCGTCGACTGGCTGGACCCGCGCTTTGTGCGCTTCGATGCGCGTGTCCGCGGCGTTCACTACTGTCATCTGATTGCGCCCGCCTATCTGCGCGATCTGCTGACCGGGCGTGCAGCGGCAGGCGTGAAGATCGGGGGCGTGTATACGCCAGCGGCGACACCGCGCCAGTAGCCGCAGCCTGATCTGCTGTCGTCGGGCTAGGTGCCGTCGTAGTCGTCGACGAAATCCAGCGGGTTGCTGAACTCTTGCTTCGGCTCTTCGCCGGGTGGCAGATCGGCTTCATCCACATCCATTGAGCCGGACCAGTCTTCAGGCGGATCGATCGGTTCGGCAGCAAGTTCCAGCCAGCCATCGAGATCCATTTCCTCCAGCGTGCCGTCGAAGTGCTGGAGTTCGATGGTGCCGTCAGCCTCGTCCACGGCAACGATCTCGAAAGTGCTGCCGTCGACGCGCCTGAACCAGTTGCCTACCTCGGGGAAGCCGATGCCGGTGATCATTTGTCTGGTATCCGGTTGTTGGTCGAGTGGATGAGATTACGTCTCAGGGTACACCCGTGTCAGTCCCGTCGTCGCGGGTAAATGCGCTCCCAGATCGGGTGGCCGAGTCGCTGGCCCCGCGCCTCGAATCGGGTGAGTGGTCGGGTGTTGTCGCTGGCTGGATCGATGCCGGCGCCGAAGTGGTGGCCTGCGTCCAGCACCGCAGCGATGTGTTCGGCATAGGGCGGCCAGTCAGTCGCGACGTGGAAGTAGCCGTCAGCAGCCAGCTTGCGCGCCAGCAGGTCGATAAACGGCGCCTGCACCAGACGCCGCTTGTGGTGGCGCTTCTTGTGCCAGGGATCAGGAAAGAATAAATGCAGCCCGGCCAGACTCGCGTCAGGCAATCTGTCGCGCAGCACGCCGACGGCATCCTCCATGAACAGGCGGACATTGCCGAGTCCCAGTCGTTCGATCTCCAGCAGGCAATGGCCGACGCCCGGCGCATGCACCTCGGCGCCCAGATAATCGCGGCCAGGATCCTGTGCGGCCATGCTGAGCAGCGCAGCGCCATTGCCGATGCCGATCTCGAGTATGCGCGGCGCCTTGCGGCCGAACAGGGTATCCAGATCCAGCCATTCAGCCCCGGCTTCTGCGGCGGGAATGCCAAACCGCGGCCAGAGTTCCGCCAGCGCCCGTTCCTGGGCGCGCGTCAGCCGCCCGGCGCGCAGCACATAGCTGCGAATTTCGCGCTGCCGCAATTCTGCATTTGCAGGCAGGCCGCTACTGTCCATAAAATCCACTCCTGACGCGGGTGTAGTTCAATGGTAGAACTGCAGCTTCCCAAGCTGCTAACGTGGGTTCGATTCCCATCACCCGCTCCAGTTCCTGCTCAGCCCTGCGCTTCAGGCAGCAGCGACAGGAACTCCTCGAATTTGCCGCCCGCCCCGCGACTGATTTCGCTGACCGGCACGATCAGCACCTGGTATGGATAACCGAGCGCCGCGATGGTTGCCTGTATGGCCTCGAGCCGTTCCTGCTCCCTGAGTGGTCGCGACAGCACCGCGCGTACCTCGATGGTATCGATGGCGGTCTGCACGTACTGCACCTGTTTGATCGGTGCCACGGTGCGCATCCGGTTCAGTCGGGTTGGCCAGTACCGTTGCCCATCCGGTGAGAGTGCGGCATTGCGGGTCCGGCCGAGAATCTGGCGGATGACCGGCAGTCCGCGGCCGCAGGGGCAGGGCTCGCCCACCGTCGCGTAGTCACCCAGGTCGTAGCGCAGCAGGGGCGTGGCCAGGTTGTGCAGGGAGGTGACGACCACGCGCCCCGATTCTCCGGGCGCGCAGGGCCGTCCCTCATCATCGATGATCTCCACCAGCAGCGATTCAGACTGTACATGCAGCGCACCGTGTTCAAGACAGCGGAAGGCGATGTAGCCGACTTCGTTTGCCGAGTAGATGTCGGTGCTGCGCACCTGCCACTCTTCTGCCAGGCGTGTTTCCAGGCCCTTGTCCAGCGGTTCGGAAATGAAGCGGATCTCGCGCAGCGACCGCGGGCGTTCACCGGCAGCAGCCATGTGATCCATCAACCAGGGCATGATGCTCGGATAGGTCAGCAGGTAATGCGGATCGAAGTCCTGCAGCCACACGGCCAGTTCATCGACCGGCCGGCCTATGTGTATGG
>JBIJCV010000207.1:0-4074 GCA_044344525.1 Gammaproteobacteria bacterium
CTCGGCATCCGCCGTATCCGCAATCGCAAGTGAGTCCATGCAGTTTCCGGGTTCGCCCGGACCCTGAACTGAAAACCCGCCTCCCGGCGGGTTTTCTTTTTCTGCGAACCGAGTACGCCGGCTTTGCCTCTGCGGCTGGATTTCACGGACAATCGGCGCATTAGTCGGGGGACCTCCATTTGATGCTCAACTTCAGACGTCTGCTGCTCACGCTACTGACGGTCAGTGTGCTTGTCGCCGGCTGCGCTTCACCGGAAGAACGCGCCGCTGAATTCGTTGCCGACGCCCGCCAGTACTACGCAGCCGGCGACCTGAAGGCGGCCCTGCTGCAGGCCCAGAATGCTGCCCAGATCGATCCCAAAAGCGCTGATGCCCGCTTTCTGATGGCGGAGATCCACGAAAAGGAAGGCAATCTGCGCGAGATGGTCAGCAACCTGATGGTCGCGGTTGATTCCGAGCCGGACCACCTGCAGGCCCAGTTGAAACTCGGCACCCTGTTTTTCTACGCACAGTCCTGGGATCAGGCAGCAAAGTATGCCGCCGCTGCAGCGGCCATCGCGCCGGAAGATGCAGAAGTAAGGCTGCTCCAGGCAAGGCTCGACTTCCAGCAACAGCGCTACGACGAGGGTATGCAACTGCTGGATGCGGTGATCAGCAGAAACCCTGACAACCTGGATGCAATCGTCCTGAAAGTCATGGCCATTGCCCGCACCGATCCGAAGCTGGCACGAAGCACAGTCGACGGATTCATCAGCAAGGCAGAGCCCGGCAAGACCCAGGCGCTGCGGCGCGTGCGTCTGGGTCTGCTTGATGACAGCACCGAACCAGGTGAGGTTGAGCGCGAACTCCAGGCGCTGATTGCGGACTACCCGGATGAACGGGACTTCCCCCTGCAGCTGACCAGCTACTACCTGCAGAAGGGCCGCACAGACGAAGCGGAAAAGCTGATGCGCGACATGGTCGCGCGCCAACCTGATGATGTGAACCTGCGGCTGAGCCTGGTGCAGTTCCTCGCGAACGCGCGCAGTCCTGCACTGGCCGAGACCACGCTGAAGGCCTTCATCGCCGAGCGGCCCGCTGATCGGCAACTCCGGCAGGCACTGGGACGTCGTTATGAAGCCACGGGCCGGACAGCCGAGGCCGTGGCCACCTACCGCGAACTGGCCAAGCTCGATCCGAAGTCCACGGAGGGGCTGGCCGCCAGGCGTGAAATCGCCAAGCTCGCATTCGCCGCAGGCCAGGTGGAGGATGGTCGCAGGGAGATCGACGCCGTACTGAAAGACGCTCCGGATGATCCTGATGCGCTGGTGCTGCGGGCCGGCCTGCACTTCGATGCACAGCGCTACGACGAATCGATTGCCGATCTGCGCATCGCCTTGCGCAAGCAACCGGAATTCCAGACCGCCTTGCTGCTGCTGGCCCGCGTCTATGCAGCGGCCGGTGATGCGACACTGGCCACCGATACCTACCGCCGGCTGCTGCAGGTCAACCCGGCGCGCAGCGAAGCGCGTGCAGAACTGGCGCCGTTGCTGGCTGGACGCGGTGACCTTTCCGGTGCGGCAGAAGTCCTTGAACAGCAGCTGAAAGCCACACCCGGCGACCTGCAAACACTGGCTCAGCTGGCAGAAGTCCGGTTGCAGATGCGCGAATTTGCTGCGGCCGAAACGACCGCACGGCAAATGATCGCCGTGAAGGATCAGCGCGGCCTCGGTGAGTTTCAGCTGGCGCGCATACTGCAGGCACAGAAGAAGTACAGCGAAGCCGAGCGCGCGTTCCGTGCCGCCATTGCCCAGCGACCGGACGACCTGCTGCCGCTGGACGGGCTGGTACAGACGCTGGTCGCGGCAGGCAAGCCCGACACGGCCATCACCGAACTCAAGTCATTCCTGAAGACACATCCCGATCAGAACCAGGCCCGGTATCTGCTCGGCGTCGTCCATGCACGGCAGGGTGATGCCGCTGCCGCACGGCCACTGTTCGAGGCGCTGACCAGGGCCGCACCTCAAGTCGCCGTGTATTACATGGCTCTCGCCGGTATAGAGCCGACGGCTGAGAAGCGCATGGCCACACTACGCCGGGGACTGGCAGCCATACCCGACAGCATCGAGCTGGGCCAGCTGCTGGCCGGTGATTACCTGCAGGCCGGACGACCGGAAGATGCCATACAGGTCTACGAGAAACTGGCTGTCAAAAACCCGGGGTCAGAAGTGCTGGCCAACAATCTCGCCAGCCTGCTGCTCGACTACCGGACGGACAAGGACAGCCTGCAGCGCGCCCTGCAGCTTGTCACGCCCTTTGCCTCGTCAACTGACCCGGCGTTGCTCGACACGCTGGGCTGGGCACACTACCGCAACGCCGATGCGGCACAGGCGGTACGCCTGCTGGAGCGTGCGGCAGCCGGATCCGGGCAATCAGCCCAGATCCGTTACCATCTGGGCATGGCCTACCTGGGCATCAGCAACAGGGTGGGCGCAAAAGCAGAGCTCGCACGCGCTGTCGCATCAATGAGCGACTATCCCGGACTCGACGAGGCACGCGAGACCCTGACTGGGCTCAACTGAAGCAGACCAGGCTATTACGGTGTGGCGCGACGGAAGTCGATATCAAGCGCCGTTTCCCTGCCGTCCCGCCGGACCACGGCCTTCGCCACATCGCCCCAGCGATAATCTGCAACCAGCCGACGCAGCGTCTTGTCTGAACTGATCGGTGTTCCGTCGAGACTCAGCAGCACATCGCCGACCTTGAGCCCTGCCCGTTCTGCCACCGACTTCTTGCTGACCTGGATGATCTGACCAGGCTCCTTGCCGAGTGCACCCATCAGCGACACGCCAATGCTCGGGTAGACGGTATCGATCTCCTCTGGCAACCCCCAGACGAAAGACGCATAGGACGCCCGCACCTGCTTCACTGGTTGCTTGTCATCGTCCACCACGGTGACCGGGATCAGCGAAGCGATACGTCCGTCGTAGTACGAATCGATCTGCCGCTCTGAGCCCAAGCCGAAAGTTACATGACCAGCACCGATCAGCACCACCATGATTGCGTTTGGCCCACCGTGCTGTTTGAGCGACTGCAAGGCATTCCAGCCCATGGTGGCATCCCACATGGTCTGTGCACGATACAGGCCGTCGAGGGCCGCATCGTTCATGTGCAGGGCATCGTCCTTGTCGAAGAACGAACGATACATGCGGCGGTGTTCGTCATTGTCTGTCGCAAGCTTTGGCGGCAGGTGCGCTGCCTCTTCCGGCGAGAGGTTTTCAAAGCCCTTGGTACGCACCGACTTCACCACTTCACGCGGACTGTTCACCGCGTACATGTTGATGCCCTTCTCCCGCGCGTAGACGAAGATGTTCCGGTAGTAATTCCAGTGATAACCCCAGCTGTCATACCAGCGGGCCAGCTCGACGAAGCCGTTCTCCGTGTAACGGCCAGCATTCCAGTTATCAAGCAATGCCTGCTCGGTGTAGGGGAACATCTCCAGACCGATCAGCACTTCACGTCCGGCTTCATGCAATGCGCGAATAGTGCGCATCTGGACGTCGTGGAATTCCTGGTTGGTGTGGTTCTCGCCGATGAAGAGGATGCCGGTACCGGCAAGCTTCTGCGCCATTTCGTCAGGCGTCACCAGCTTGCCGGTGCTGGTGTCGGTAATGCCGTCCAGGACCAGCGGGATTTCCCGGCCCTTGCGGCCGGGATCCCCGATTTCCATATGCAGTACGGCCTGATCGGCCATCAGCGCACACGGCGCCCCCAGGGACAAACCGGCGAGGAGGCCAGTCGCAAGCAACTGCGCCGCGCCTGATCGCCCACGAACATTGCTCATTGAATGAACCTCCTGCCGGTTACGCCGGGCTTGCTGTGGGCAACTATTTTGCCGGTGGCGATATCGCCGGCACACCCTTCCAGTTTGCAGGCCCGAGGTTGAGCGAGGAAACATCCATCACGTGTGTGTAAAGGTTGGACATGAATCCGCCGCCGGTGCTGCGCGCAAACAGCATCTTCTTGCCATCCGGTGACATGGAGGGGAAGCCGTCAAAACCCGGGTTGAAAGTCAGCCGCTTCGGTTCGCCACCG
>JBIJCV010000208.1:0-4071 GCA_044344525.1 Gammaproteobacteria bacterium
CTGGGTCATGAAGGCCCGCGCGATGCCGACGCGCTGGCGCTCACCACCGGACAGTTGTCCGGGACGCCGGTCTGCTCGCTGTTCCATGCCGACATCCCGCAGCAGGCTGAGAGCCCTTTCACGATCATCACGACCCGGCCAGCGTCCCGCCAGATGCACCATCAGCAACAACTGGTCTATTGCAGTCAGTGCCGGCACCAGATTTGACTGCTGGAACACAAAACCGATCTGTTCGCGGCGCACTGTGGTCAGGCCGGACGGGCTGAGGCTGGTGATCTCGGTATCGCCGATATACACGCGGCCAGCGGTAGGTGTGCACAGCCCGCCGCAGACGGCCAGCAGGCTCGACTTGCCGGCACCCGAGGGGCCGAGTACGGCGAGCAGTTCGCCGGCCTTCACTGTCACCGATACATCATTCAGTGCCGTGACCTGCTGATCGCCATCGCCCAGCACCAGCGATACATGTTCGACGCGCAGTCCGCTGCCGGCCTCCATGTTCAACGATCCCGTCCCAGAGCGATGATGGGATCCACCCGCGTGATCAGGCGGATCGAAATCGCACCGCCGATGAGTCCGGCTGCCAGCAGCAAGGCAGCTGCGCCGATTACTGGCGCTGGTTTCAGCAGGAAGGGAAACTCCGCGCTGACAAACATCCGGAATAACAGGCCAACGCCCATTCCGGTAGCCACACCGACTGCCGTTGCGCTACACATCACGATCAGTGCCTGGCCCAGTGAATCACGCAGCAGATAAGCGTTGGATGCGCCGAGAGCTTTCACCAGCCCGATTTCCTGGGTCCTCTGGATCGTCCAGATGGTGAAGAACGCGCCAACCAGTATCGTGGCGGTGAAAATCATGAAGGCCTGGATGGCGGCAACCGTATTGACCTCCACCGCATAGGCTTGGGATGTATGGAAGGATTCTTCGACAGTCAGCGTGAGTGTGCCGAGTTCTTCGTCAACGGCCCGGTAGTCCATGCCTGGCGCAAGGTCCATGGCAACCAGGCTCGCATAGTCATAAAGCACATCCGGAAGTTTCTCGCCCGGCGGCGCCCCACCGGGCGGACCGTAGGTGGCCTCCTGCCACTTGCGCAGCGGTGCATACACGATCGGTATGTGCTCATAGTTCTGTTCGTCCGTGATGCCGACGACCTTCAGTTCGGTGAGTACGCGGTCCAGGGTGATCGTGTCGCCGATGCGCACACCGCGTGATGCCAGCAGTGCAGAGATGACGACGTCGTTATCAGTGCCACCGATCTGCTCGCCCTCAAGGACCTGCGGCATGAGAAACGAACCGGGCTGCACGCCCCACAGCACCAGTTCGATTGGTGCATTGTTCTGGCCACGCGCCGTGAAGGTGGTATGCCCCATGGGGTCGGCGCGGGTAACGCCGGGCCGCGACGCCCAGTCTTCCCACTGCGAGCGCTCGATCAGGCTGCCGCGAAAAGTAGGGCGGTCATCGTATTGAAGCGCTACGTAGCCGGAGGGCAGGTGCAGCAGTCCGGAGATATTGTTGCTGACCAGGCCTGCAGAAAGTCCCGACAGGAAGGTGGTCAGGAATGCGACCAGCGCAACGACCAGACCCATCAGCAGGAAGCGGCCCCTGGCGAAAGAAAGATCGCGTAGTGCGATGAACATCAGTACCTGACTTATGTCGACACAACGTCGCCATCATGCTGATGAGTGGGGAAGGCTGTCAACCGGCTGCACTGTTGCCGGTAACCGTGACTGCAGCCTTGATGGAGTTTGCGATGAAGCAATTGCGATGCGCGGAGTCGTGCAGCCGCCGCAGATCATCGGCCGACACTACGGTGCCGGCACCGAACTGCACCGCCGGTCGCAATTCGATGCGGGTCACGGCTCCGCATCGACATCGAGAGCTGCGAGTGCTGCGGCGGCAAGGTGCGGATCATCGCCAGCGTCGAGGACCCCGCAGTCATCGGGCGGATCCTTGCGCACCTGGAGCAAACAAAACAGGCGAGGGGCTCAGCGGCTGACCTGGTACTGGAACAGCTGGGTAACTTCCGGGCCAAGTAGGGGACGACGAGTCCGATACGCTCATTGAGATCCTGAGCGATGGGTCGGCCAGCTGGGGCGTGATGGGGATTCCGTTCTGGGTGCGTGCCTCGTCATCGAGGCGTGAACGTCGGGCGCCAGCCTGAAGACCTCAGGCTGGCGCCGTTAGTTACAAGTAGTGGCGCTTAGCTGGCAGCGGGGCTGGCCCGGCGGCGAGCCAGGCCCAGCAGGCTCAGCGCGGAGCCAAACAGCCAGACCGCGGCCGGCACCGGCACGACCTGCACATCCCCGTCCACCACGGCCCATGCGTTGTAGAAGCTGCCTTCCTTGTCCTGCGGGCGCTGCGTGCCGGAGGGACCGAAGTACCAGGCGTAGTAGGCAGGCAGACCGTAATCGTCACCAAAGCTGTCGGTGGTGGTTTCCTGACCATACCAGTAGAAATTACTGACACCCAGGTTCGAGAACGGCGCGGTATTTTGCCACTTCGGGCAACCTGCGCACGCAAGGTTGGTCGCGCCGCTCGTGGTGTAGTAAGCCAGGTTCCCGAGCGTGGCGTAGAACAGCGACGCCATCTCCGAGGCCTGCGGCCCGGTGCTCACGACGTTGTAGCCGCAGTCGCCGCCGTTATAGGAAGAGTAAGAGTTGACCGCGCAGCCGTCGTTGCCGATGTCGTACATCGCCGGCAACCGCCAGGCACTAATGCCCAGGTAGTTGGCTGCGTTCATGGCGGTGATCCAGTTGTTGGCCGTATCCCACTCCATGCGACCGTTGCTGAGGTTGATGCCAGTCACGCCGAACTGGTTGGACTGCGCCAGGTTGGCGTTCGCCAGCCAGCTGATGTCGAGCACCGTGTCGTAGTAGGCCTCGAAGCTGCCGGCGCTGCCGTTGAGGTCACGGCCGAGCAGGGCGGCGTTGGCGGAGGTGGCGGCCACGCAGAGCGCGGCAGCAGCGGCCAGTGATCGGATGAGCTTCATGTTCATGCTCCTGTTGCGGGGTTGCAGTCAGGCGGCCTTGCGGCGGGCGATGCCCAGCAGGCCCAGGGCCGAGCCGAACAGCCACACTGCGCCCGGCACGGGAACCGGAGCGGTGAAGGTAAAGGTCATTTGCTGCCAGCCGGCGGTTCCGGCCGACTCCGACAGCCCGCGCTTGATCTTCAGGGTCAGTTCGTTGCCGGCCACCGAGAGGTCCACCCGGCAGCGGTCAATGGCGTTGATGTTGGTGAGGTTCGACGCCTGGCCGCAAGTAGTGCCTGCACCCGGATCACTGCGCAGGCCGGTGCGGAACACGGGAACCGCCCAGCTGGAGCGGTAGCCGGTGGTTGAGCAGGGATCCGTGCTGGCAAAGGTAACCGTCGTACAGGTCACAGTATTGCCGGTGATCACGCTGCCGGCCGGCAGGGCATTCGCCGGGCTGGTGATGGGCGTGTAGGTCGGCGCCAGTGTGGTGGCACCGCTGATCGTGGCGCTGTACTCGTTACCGCCGCCGTTGAAGTGCCAGGAAACGCCCGCCAGGGCGATATTGCCAAAACCGTCGTCGGTCGCCGTGCCGATGCCGCAACCGAGGCAGGTCACCGGGTTGGTGCCGAAGCTGTTCAAATACGTGGCATTGGTCATCGTGTAGATCGTGGCAGCCTGCGCGCCGCCCGCAAGCAGCACGCTGGCCGCTGCAGCCAAAAGATACTTCTTCACTGAATATTTCCCCACGTCAGGTTTTGGTTTTTCCAGGCTCCCAGGCAATCGCTTGCCTGTGGCCCCCGCTTTTATCTTTAATGCCGCTCTGGCAGTTGTCAGCCGAGCGGTATGGGCGGAGATTGCCTACTTGTAATGTTCTTGGCAAGGCGCCATTGGACATAACCCAAGCTGACCGGGAGCAGCTTGAAAGATCAGGAGATGATCGAGGGCAAGGCACAGGATGGGACAGTGGTGCTTGCACAGCCGAAAGGTGCAACGGCCAATCTCACCCTGGTGGCTGGCGCTCCAGCTCGAAGCAGTCGGCCGCGTTGTCGGGCCATGCCGACGGGACACCGAGCCCGCGGTCGTAGGTGAGATCCGTGCCG
>JBIJCV010000209.1:0-4063 GCA_044344525.1 Gammaproteobacteria bacterium
ATCCGTCGGGACCGTGAGGTCCTTCAGCAGGGGCTTGAGAATCCCTTCTGCGTTGACGTACACCCGGGCAGATGCCTCGTAATTGTTCGGTAGCAGCTGTACCGTCAGCCAGCCACCGGCGGCGACGATCCACGCGCACAGCAGCCCCACCCAGCGAAATTCCCACATGCGCTGTGCGTCTTCAATCACCCAGGCCAGTGTTTTCTGGAAATCCATTGCTGCTCGGTATTATTCGGGACGACTAGCCTACCATCAGGACCGGAATATTGGATGTGCCGTCGGTCTTGCTGTGACGCGTTCCACACTGTCTGGCAAGGAGGGATGGCGCCCGACACATAAGCCGCTACAGTATCATCCTGCTATCCCCGTCTGCGTCCCTGTACCTGTCCGAGCAGCCCTGCATGACTTCTACGCCCTGCGCTCTTACCGTCGATGTCGAGGACTATTTTCAGGTCGACGCGTTCTCTCATGTCATTGAGCCATCGGCCTGGGACAGCTTCGAGTCGCGGGTGGTAGCCAATACGGAGCGACTCCTGGACCTGCTGGACGTGCATCGGGTCAAAGCGACGTTCTTTGTGCTTGGCTGGATTGCCGAGCGGCACCCGGCACTGGTGCGTTCGATCGTCGCCCGTGGTCATGAGGTGGCCTCGCACGGCATGAGTCATCAGCGGGTTGTGACGCAGACGCCGGCGGTATTTCGCCGCGAGACCCGGGACAGCAAGCGGTTACTTGAAGATCTGATCCAGGCCCCTGTGATCGGCTACCGGGCGGCGACCTATTCCATCACCCGGCAATCGCTTTGGGCGCTCGATGTCCTGCTGGAGGAGGGCTTTCGCTACGATTCAAGCATCTTTCCGGTACGTCACGACCGATATGGCATACCGGAGGCAAAGACGATCCCGCACCGTCTCACCACGCCGGGCGGGGGCGCGATCATCGAATATCCGCTCACCGCGGTGGAGGTGCTGGGCATGAATATCCCGGTAGCGGGTGGTGGCTACTTCCGGTTGTTCCCCTATGCGCTCACCCGCTGGGGGTTGCGCCGGGTCCGTACGCAGGGACGGCCTATCGTCTTCTATCTGCACCCGTGGGAAGTGGATCCGGCCCAGCCCCGGATCGACGGTGCCGGTTGGCGGTCGCGTTTCCGTCACTACCTGAATCTGGACCGTACCTTGCCACGTCTCGACCGGTTGCTGACCGATTTTCCCTTCGCGACCATGCGGGATTGTCTGGTCGCGCAGGGGCTTCTGTGAGGCATGCAGTAGTATGCTGCAAATTCCCCGATGGCCCGTATTCAAGGAGGCACCCATGTCGCGGTTCAGGTCGTTTGTTGTCCTCTTGCTGACTGTTGTTCCGGCGCTGCTGGGGCAAACAGTGGCTGCACAGTCGCAGGCGGTGCCGCCTGCTTCGGGATCGGTGGCGGTTAGTGCCGACTACCTGATCGGTCCGGGCGATACCTTGCAGATCTTTGTCTGGCAAAGCCCGGAGCTGTCCACGACCGTACCGGTCCGCCCCGATGGCCGGATATCGATGCCGCTCGTTGAAGACATGGTGGCTGTCGGCAAGACCCCGGCGGCGCTGGCCAGCGATCTGGGCACGGCACTGGCGGTATTTGTACGCAGCCCGCAGGTCAGCGTGATGGTCAGCAATGCGATCGGTGCACTCACTCAGGTGCAGGTCATAGGGCAGGTGACCCGGCCGAGTGGCATCCCTTTCCATGCCGGCCTCAAGGTGCTTGATGCCCTGCTGGCGGTTGGCGGTCTTACGGAATTCGCAGCGCCCAACCGGGCCCTGTTGATCCGTACCCGGGATGGCAAGGAGACCAAGACCAAGGTTCGTATCGGTGACCTGCTGGACCATGGTGACCTTGCGCAGAATCTTGATCTGCAGCCCGGCGACGTGATCGTGATTCCCCAGACGTGGTTCTAGGCGCCGGTTTTCGGGACACAGGCCTCGAGCCCGGGTTCGCTTAATTGCACACACTATTCTGGCTGGCAGTGCTCGGTTCTCTATACAGCTATGGGCTCTACCCGCTGCTGCTGAGGCTCATACCCGTGCGCCACTCTGTAGTCCCACCGATGACTGCCATACCCAGGGTCTCGCTCATCATTGCTTGCCGGAATGAAGAGCGGCGGCTGCGTCACAAGCTTGAAAACGCGCTGCAGCTCGACTATCCCGATCTGGAGATACTGGTTTGTTCGGATGCTTCCGATGATGGTTCCGACGCCATTGTCACCGAGTACGCCGCACGTGGCGTCAGGCTGGTGCGTTCAGGCGAACGCCGTGGCAAGGAGTTTGCCCAGGGACTGGCTATCGCCGCTGCAACTGGCGAGGTGCTGGTGTTCTCGGATGCCGGGACGGATCTTCCCGCCGCGAGTATCCGTTTTATCGTCGAGGATCTGGCAGATCCGGCCATTGGTGCGGTATCCAGCGAGGACGTCTTCATCAGCGCCGATGGCGGCGTGGTGGGCGAGGGCGCCTATGTGAAATACGAGATGTGGTTGCGGCGGCTCGAATCCGAACGCGCCGGACTGGTCGGGCTGAGTGGTTCTTTTTTCGCCATCAGGCGTTCGATTCTGAGCGGCTGGGATCCCGGTATTCCCAGTGATTTTGCCTGTGCACTGCAGGCGGTACGTGCGGGTACACGCGCCATCTCTGACCCACGGGTTGTGGGCATCTACCGCGATATCAAGGACCCCGGCAAGGAATATGCGCGGAAGATCCGTACGGCGGTACGTGGCATGACGGCGATCGCCCGCTTGCGTGAAGTCCTGAATCCGACGCGCTATGGCTGGTTCTCTTTCCAGGTCTGGGGACACAAGATCATGCGCTGGATGGTGCCCTGGTTCCTGCTGCTGCTGCTGTGTAGTTCGGCAGTGCTCGCGCCACAGCATGTTTTCTATGCAGTTGCGCTGGGTGCGCAACTGGCTGGCTATGCGCTGGTGGCCGTCGCCCACTTTGTGCCGGCCTTGCGGCGTCTCATGCCGATACGCCTCGCCTGCTTTTTCGTGCAGGTAAATCTGGCACTCGCCGAGGCCGGTATCGCCTTCCTGCGCGGGCGACGCATCATGATCTGGGAACCCTCGGCACGGTGACGGCAGGCACGCTGATGGTTGACTGTGCGGTACTGGCCCCTGATGACTGGGACGAGTACGTGCTCGGCCATGCTGATGCCACTGCCTATCATCTGGCATCTGCGGTTGGTATCGGCCAGGCTGTTTTTGGTCTGCGCTGTTACTTCCTCACCGTGCGTGATGCCAGTCGGCGCTTGTGCGGCGTTTTGCCGCTGGTTGAACAACTTCTTGTCCCCGGGGTGCGCAGTCTTGTGTCCCTGCCGTTTTTTACTGGCGGCGGCGTACTCGCGAGCGACGATCTGGCGCTGCAGAGCTTGTTGCGGGCGGCAGAACAACTGGCCGCCGGGCGCCGGGCCGGACGGATAGTGCTGCGTCATGGATGCCAGATGTCAGCCATTCCGTATGCGGAGAGCCTGGAGAAGGTGGCAATGGTTTTGCCACTGCCGGACAGTATTGGAGAATTGGAGAAGCGCCTGGGTTCCAAGCTGCGTTCACAGATCCGGCGCGCAGAGCGGGAGAATCCCGAGGTGCGCGTCGGTGGTGCAGAACTGATTGATGACTTCTACCCGGTGTTTTGCAGTGTGATGCGTGATCTCGGTACGCCGGTCTATCCACGGCACTTTTTTTCAACTTTCTGTGCAGTCATGCAGGCGCGGGCCTCGGTGGTGGTGGTGTATCTGGGCGGCACGCCGGTTGCCGGTGCCGTGATTTTGCGCTGGCGTGACAGCATGGAGGTGCCATGGGCGGCGACGCTCGGTCAGGTCAAGGGACTTGCCATCAACATGCGTCTGTACTGGGAGTTGCTCCAGTACACCCTGGCGCAGGGTTGCAAGACGTTTGATTTCGGTCGTAGCAGCATCGGTGCTGGTACCTACCGCTTCAAAAGCCAATGGGGCGCAAAGCCTGTGCAGCTGCATTGGTACTGCTCTGCCGCATGGCCTGAGGGACAATCGAAGCTGGATCTGGCCGTCCGGCTCTGGCGCCGCATG
>JBIJCV010000343.1:0-2681 GCA_044344525.1 Gammaproteobacteria bacterium
ACCGTCCGAGTGGAATGCTGGCCAGCAACGCGGCCGAGCGCGCTGCATCAGCGCGCGCTTCGGCTGTCATCGGCGTTTCGATGGGGCCCGGTGCCACCGCGTTGACGCGCACGTTGTGTGGGGCGAGTTCGAGCGCCAGGGCCCGCGTCAGGCCGTTCAAGCCGGCCTTCGAGGCCGCGTACGCCGCGGCCTGCCGGTGCCCGACCAGCCCGATCTGACTCGACACGAACACGATCGATCCCCGCCGCTGCGCGATCATGGCGGCAGCGCACTCGCGCGCCGTTTCGAAGGCGGCGCTCAAGTTCACGTCGAGCACGGCTTGCCACTCCAGGCGAGAGGTCGCAAGACCCGCCCGATGATCGAACACCCCAGCGCAGCAGGCGACGGCGTCGAGGCCGCCGAGCGCCTTCAAGGCTGCGCGCGTCACGCCAGCCACGTCGTCGAGTCGCGCGAGATCAACCGCAAAGACACGCCCGGCAGGCAGCAAGCCGCGCAGCCCACGCGCCTCGGCATCGTCGCGAACCATGACAGCACAATTCGCACCCTGGCTCGCGTGCCGCTCGAGGAGCGCGCGGCCGATGCCGGATCCGGCACCGGTAATGAGAATTCGCTGTGGAGCTGCTGACATGAGTCCAGGCTCTCGAACGGGGCGCGTTGTTGATCGTAGCCTATCGGCGGCGCATCATTCCACGGCCGGAGGCGATCGAGAACCCATGATGCAACTGCGACTGACCGTTCTGCTTTTCCTTGTTGGCATCGGAGCGACCGCCCGTGCCGACAACGTGTCTTGTCCGACGCTGTCGACGGCGATGCAAGTCGCCGCGTGTCCGTCCGAAGAGGAATTGCGCGTGACGTTTATCGGTCACTGCAGCGACGACGCCCGCGGGTACGACCTGGCCGACACGGACACATGCGTTGACTACGAGAGTTACCGTCGTCGAAAGAACATTGCGCTCTGGGAGGTGGGCGACAAGTTCCAGGGTTACCTGTCCTGCGATCTTCCTGCCGACGCCGTGAGGCAGTTGAAACCTGCAGGCATTGCGGTCAAGACTCAGGGCACCTTGACCCGTGTCGTGTGCAGCTATCCCCAGGGCGTCACATTCGTGCATCGCACCAAGAAACAGTGCAGGGTCGAGGGAAGCGGCAACTGTGAGGGCGACCTTGCAGCTTGCACGGCGAGCTGCGAAAAGTAATTTCAGATCCCGTCTCCGGCCAGTGTGCTGATTGTGCCTGCATCAAGGACCCGCTGGTCATCGGCAGAGCCTGGAGCACATCGGGACGCAGACGCCGGGGCAGTCGGCAGCGTCGCGCCGGGAATCGCTGTCAAGCGGGAGCTTTGCTCGACTTATACTCCACGACATGGCCCGCCACGCCAGAAGCGGCTGTTCGCGGAGCAGGTGCTGCTGAAGCTGCGTTGAGAGATGTCGGAGGCCAATGGACACCGCGCGGGAGTTCCCGGAGCAGATCCTCGCTGTCGTCCGGTGCCTTGAGGCCGGGCGCCATGCCGAGGCTGAGGCCCTGTGCCGGCGGGTCCTCGCTGAGACGCCCCGGGATCCGGACGTGCTGGCCGGGCTGGCGGCGCTCGCCCGCCGCAGCGGGCTGCGTGGCCTCGCGGTGGCCCTTGCCGACCTGGCCACCCGCTGTGCGCCGGCTTCTGCGGAGCTGCACGATCTGCTGGGCCAGTTGCTGAACGAGGCGGGCGACTACGAGGCCTCGGTGCGCGCCTTCGAGCGGGTGTTGACGCTCGACCCGGTGTTTCCGGCGAGCGTGGACCACCTGGCCCGCGCTCGCCACGATCTGGCCATTGCCCGGGACCCGGACTACGCATCGGTACCCGGGGCACCTTGGTCCGCGGCGGATTCCATCTGGGAGGAACTGGCGGGCAATCGCACGCTCCTCGTGCTCTTCGCCGGACTCGGCATTGGTGCGGCGGCGCCGACCTTCATCTTCCGCAAGTTTCTGGCGCCCTGCACCGGCGTGGACAAGCTGTTCGTCCGGGACACCACCCGCAGCTGGTACCAGCTCGGCCTGCCGGGCGTCACCGGCGATGTGGCGTCGACGGCGGCCTACCTCCGGCAGCGCCGTGCCGCCTACGACCGCACGCTGTTCCTGGGCTGTTCGGCCGGCGGGATGGCCGCCATGCTCTACGGTGAGCTGGCGGGTGCAGATCGCGTGCTGGCCTTCGCGCCGCAGACGGTGCTGAGCGAGCGCAAGCCCGATGATCTCCACGACCACCGCTGGGAGCCGGCGCTGACCCGGCTGCGGGCGAGTGTGGCGGACGGTCGCTTCCTCGACCTGCCCGGACTGGGTCCGCTGGCATCCGCCGTGGACATCTACTATCCGGTCGAGAGCACTGCCGACCGGGCTCACGCGGAGGCGGTTGCCGGACCCCGCGTACGGCGCTTCCCGCAGCCGGGCGCCAGCCACGTCATCGCGCTGGAGATGCGCGATGACGGCCGACTCAAATCGGTGGTGGACGCCGCGCTCGCCTGAGCGCCGGCCTGCCCCGGTCAGGGCTGGGCGAACAGCCGCTGCAGGTTCACGTAGGCCGAGTTGATCAGGTCGTAGGTCTCGCCGAGGCCCGCTGTCTCCAGCGTCCGGGTCCGGGCCCGCAGCAGGTTGTAGAGGATCTCCCGGTGCTCGTGACCGGCGACAAGGCTCTGTATCCAGCCGATGGCCAC
>JBIJCV010000210.1:0-4025 GCA_044344525.1 Gammaproteobacteria bacterium
CTGGGTGCCGCCGGTCAGCGGCTACACGCAGCAGATTCCTGACTGGGCGCGCTGGACCCAGGCGCAGCGCAATGACGAAGCCCGACGGCTGTACGCCGAAGCGGGCTATTCAGAGCGCCGGCCGCTGCGCATGCAGCTGCTCTACAACACCGAGAGCAACCATCGACGCCTCGCGGTCGCGATGGCGGCCATGTGGCGCGAGGTGCTGGGCGTGCAAACCGAACTGCTGAACCAGGAATGGCAGGTCTTTCTGCAGACGCGGCGCTCACGCATCGATACGCAGCTGTTTCGCTATGGCTGGATCGGCGATTACAACGATCCCTATACCTTTGCCGAAATCCTCGACTCGAAGCACGGGCTCAACGACATGGGCTACAGCAACCCGCGCTACGATGCGCTGCTGGCGGCAGCCGCGCGCGATGGCGATCCGGTGAGGCGCATGGCGACGCTTGCCGCCGCCGAACGCCTGATGCTCGACGACATGCCGATCGTGCCGCTCTACTTCTATGTCAGCAAGAAGATGGTGAAACCCTGGGTGGCGGGGATGGAGGCCAATATCATGGATCACCATCACAGCCGCCATCTGCGCATCCTTGAGCACTGAGCCGGGTCTGAACCCATGTTGAGCCTTTTGCGCAAGCGCCTGCTCGAAGCGGTTCCCACGCTGCTGGTGCTGCTGGCCACAACTTTTTTCCTGATCCGCGCTGCGCCAGGCGGCCCCTTCGACAGTGAAAAACGACTGCCAGTGGAAATCGAGGCAAACCTGCGCGCGGCCTACCATCTGGATGAGCCGCTCTGGCAGCAGTTTGGCCGCTATCTGTGGAATCTGGCCCATGCCGATTTCGGTCCGTCATTCCAGTATCGCGACCGAAGCGTGACCGAGCTGATTGCCGGCGGCTTTCCGGTCTCGCTGCAGCTCGGTGCGCTGGCGATGCTGCTGGCAGTCAGCGTCGGTGTGACGCTGGGCAGCCTCGCAGCCCTGCACCGCAACCGGCCGGCTGACTACGCCACGATGGCGGTCGCGATGACGGGCATTTCGCTGCCCAACTTCGTACTGGCACCCCTGCTGGTGCTGGTCTTTGCGGTGCTGGCCGGCTGGTTGCCAGCAGGTGGCCTCGGTGGTGGCGCGTGGCAAAACCTCGTGTTGCCGGTGATCTCGCTGGCGCTCACGCAGGTGGCATATATCGCACGACTGACCCGCGGCAGCATGATCGAAGTGCTCAGCAGTCCATTCATTCGTACCGCGCGCGCGCAGGGTCTGCCGATGCGCACCATCCTGTTGCGTCATGCGCTCAAACCCGCACTGATTCCGGTGATCTCCTATCTGGGACCGGCCACTGCCGGCCTGATTACCGGTTCGGTGGTGATCGAGCAGATATTCGGCTTGCCGGGACTCGGGCGTTACTTCGTGCAGGGCGCGCTCAACCGCGACTACACCCTGGTCATGGGCATCGTCGTGTTCTACGGCGTGCTGATCATCCTGTTCAACCTCGCTGTCGACCTGCTCTACGGCTGGCTCGACCCCCGGGCGCGGCAATGAGTTCTGCGTCCGCGGCCATCGAAGTACCCCGCAGTCTCTGGTCGGATGCCGGCCATGCACTGCGCCGCAATCGCGCAGCCATGACCGCAGCCATCGTGCTGTGCCTGCTCACGCTGCTGGTGGTGTTCGGTCCGGCACTGAGCCCTTATCAGTTCGACAAACCTGACTGGGACCACATCGCCATGCCGCCGAGCCTGACCGACGGACATCTGTTTGGCACGGATGCACTCGGCCGTGATCTGCTCAGCCGCACGCTGTACGGTGGGCGCATGTCGTTGCTGGTCGGCCTCGTGTCGACCATCGTCAGTCTGGTGATCGGTATTGCCTGGGGTGCGACGGCTGGCTTCATGGGCGGACGTACCGACCAGATCATGATGCGTATCGTCGACATCCTTTATGCGCTGCCCTTCATGTTCCTGGTGATATTGCTGATGGTGCTGTTTGGCCGGCAGATCGTGCTGATCTTCGTGGCCATCGGTGCGATCAACTGGCTGGACATGGCGCGCATCGTCCGCGGCCAGACGCTGGGTCTGAAGCAGCGAGAGTTCGTCGAGGCGGCGCGCGTGTCCGGTGTGGGTACCGCGCGCATCATCCTGCGCCACATCGTGCCGAACCTGCTCGGCGTCGTGCTGATCTATGTGACGCTCACCATCCCGCAGGTGATTCTCGTGGAGTCCTTTCTGAGTTTCCTGGGTCTTGGCGTGCAGGAGCCGATGACATCCTGGGGGGCGCTGGTCAGCGAAGGCGCACAGGAAATGGAGAACGCACCGTGGATGCTGGTGTTCCCCGCGCTGTTTCTGGCGCTCACGCTGTTCTGCTTCAACTTTCTGGGCGACGGCCTGCGCGACGCGCTGGACCCGCGTGAGCGGAGCAAAACATGACGGCGCTGCTCGAGGTCGCCGGCCTGAATGTGTCTTTCGCGACGCGCGACGGCGCGGTGCACGCGGTTCGCGACCTGTCTTTCAGCGTCAGACCCGGCGAGGTGCTGGGCATCGTTGGTGAGTCAGGCTCCGGCAAGACCCAGGCGGCGCTCGCGCTGACCGGCCTGCTGGCTGAAAACGGCCAGCAGAGTGGCAGCGTACTCTTCGAAGGCCGGCAGCTTTCAGGCTTGCCGGAGGCCGTACTCGCTGATATCCGCGGTGCCCGCATCGCGATGATCTTTCAGGACCCGATGACGGCGCTGAACCCGTACCTGACCATCGGTGCACAAATGTCGCTGGTGCTGCGGCGGCATCGCCGTTTGAAAGCCGCCGCTGCGCTTGCCGAGTGTGAGCGGCTGCTGAGCGCCGTGCGCATCACCGATGCGGGCCGGCGGCTGCGCATGTATCCGCACGAACTGTCCGGCGGCATGCGCCAGCGCGTGATGATCGCTACGGCTTTGCTGTGCCGCCCGTCGCTGTTGATTGCCGATGAGCCGACCACTGCCCTCGATGTCACGGTGCAGGCGCAGATTCTCGCGCTGATGGCTGAGCTCCGCGCCGACTTCGGCACGGCGGTGCTGCTCATCACCCACGATCTCGGCATTGCCGCCGGCAATTGCGACCGCTTGCTGGTGATGCGCAATGGCGAGTGCGTCGAGCAGGGCGGCATCGAACAGATATTTCGCTCGCCGCGCTCTGCCTACACGCAGGATCTGCTCGCCGCGGTGCCGCGACTCGATGCCGGCAGCGTGCGTACGCCGCTGCCGGATGCGCCCGCGCTGCTCGAAGTCAGCGAGCTCGCGGTGCACTATCGGGTCCCGGCACCGGGCAGACTGTCCGGGCACCACACGCTGCGCGCGCTGGATGGCGTGGCGCTGCATCTTGCGCCTGGCGAGACCCTGGGCGTGGTTGGCGAGTCGGGTTGCGGGAAGTCGACGCTGGCCCGGGCAATCCTGCGGCTGGTGGCGCCAACACAGGGCCGCATATGTCTGCTCGGCACCGAGCTTGCCGGCCTGCCGGAACATGATGTCCGCCCGCTCCGTCGCGATATGCAGCTGGTGTTCCAGGACCCGCTGGCGGCGCTTGATCCGCGCATGACCGTGCGCGATATCGTCGCTGAGCCGCTAGAGGCTTTCGAGCCGCAGCTGGGCGTGACTGAAGTCACTGCACGGATCGCAGCGGCGCTGACGCAGGTCGGACTCGAGCCGGCCTGGATGAACCGCTATCCGCACCAGTTTTCAGGCGGCCAGTGCCAGCGTATCGGCATCGCCCGGGCACTGGTGCTGAAGCCGCAACTGCTGGTTTGTGACGAGGCGGTCAGCGCGCTGGATGTGACCGTGCAGGCGCAGATCATCGCGCTGTTGCTCGAACTGCAGGCGCAGCTGAATCTCGCGATGATCTTCATCGCGCACGATCTGGCCGTGGTGCGCCGGATCAGCCACCGGATCATGGTCATGTATCTGGGTCGCGTCATGGAGGTGGCGGATGCGGCATCCCTGTGCGCGGCGCCCCTGCATCCCTACAGCCGTGCGCTGATTGCAGCAGTACCGGTGCCCGACCCGCAG
>JBIJCV010000212.1:0-4008 GCA_044344525.1 Gammaproteobacteria bacterium
GATCGTCCGGCCAGTCTGGAGACCTATCGCAGACTCGGTGGCTATGAAGTCTGGGAAAAGATCCTGGCCGGCGGCATGACCCGTGCAGAGGTCATCGACGGTGTGAAGGCTTCCGGCCTGCGTGGGCGTGGTGGTGCAGGATTCCCTACCGGCGTGAAGTGGAGCTTCATGCCCAAGGATGCGCCGGGCCAGAAATACGTGGTCTGCAACTCTGACGAGAGCGAGCCGGGTACGTGCCACGATCGCGAAATCCTGCGCAACAACCCGCATGCGGTGATCGAGGGAATGGCTATCGGCGGTTTCGCCATGGGTGCGACCGTAGGCTACAACTACATACGCGGCGAGTTCATCGATGAACCGGTGCCGGTCTTTGAGGCTGCCTTGAAAGAGGCCTATGCGGCGGGACTGCTCGGCCGGAATCTGCGCGGCTCAGGAATCGACTTTGACCTGCATGCCTTTGTTGGTGCCGGTGCCTACATCTGCGGAGAGGAAACCGGCCTGCTCGAGTCCCTGGAAGGAAAGCCGGGGAAACCCCGCTTCAAGCCACCGTTTCCGGCTGCTTTTGGTCTCTATGGTCGCCCGACCACAATCAACAACACGCAGTCTTTTGCCTCCGTGCCGACGATTCTCCGCCGCGGGCCGAAGTGGTTTGCTGATCTCGGGCCGGAAGCATCAGGCGGGACGGCGCTTTTTTCTGTCTCCGGCCATGTTGAGCGGCCAGGCAACTACGAGCTACCCATGGGCATTCCATTCCGCGAGCTGCTGAAGATCGCAGGTGGTATGCGTGACGGGCGGCGGCTCAAGGCAGTAATCCCGGGCGGTTCCTCGGTATACGTCGTACCTGGCGAACTCATCATGGACGTCACGATGGACTACAACAGTCTGAAGGCGATCGGTACATCCTTTGGTACCGGTGCAGTGATTGTCATGGATGAAACCACCTGCATGGTGAGTGTGCTGCGCCGGCTGTCGCGTTTCTATTTTGCCGAATCGTGCGGGCCGTGCACACCTTGCCGCGAAGGTACGGGCTGGATGTACCGTCTCCTGTCGCGGGTTCTTGCCGGAGAGGCGCAGCGCAAGGACCTCGATCTGCTGCTCGATGTCGCCGGACGTATCGAGGGCCACACCATCTGTGCGCTTGGGGATGCAGCTGCCTGGCCGGTACAGAGTTTTCTGCGCCACTTCATGCCCGAGTTCGAATACATGATCCAGCATCGCGGCCGGTCAATCGTTGAGTCGCGGACCGAGGCAGCATGAGCGACAACAGTATCAAGGTGGAAGTGAATGGCGTCGAACTCGACGCCCGCCCAGGCGAGATGCTGATCGCCGTGACTGACCGTGCCGGCATCTACGTGCCGCGCTTCTGTTATCACGAGAAGCTGTCTGTCGCGGCGAATTGCCGGATGTGTCTGGTCGACGTAGCCAATGTCCCCAAGCCGCTGCCGGCCTGCGCAACGCCGGTTACCAACGGCATGAAGGTTGCGACGCGGTCGCAGAAGGCCATTGGAGCGCAGAAAGCCACGATGGAGTTTCTGCTCATCAACCACCCGCTGGACTGCCCGATCTGCGATCAGGGTGGCGAGTGTGAGCTGCAGGATCTGGCCATGGGCTTTGGCCGCGACGTCGCCCGTTTTGCCGAGGGCAAACGTTCGCTGATCGACAGGGATATCGGTCCGCTGATTTCCACCGACATGACCCGCTGCATACTCTGCACCCGATGCGTCCGTTTCGGAGCGGAAATTGCCGGAATCCAGGAACTCGGTACCATCGGCCGCGGCGAGCGCACACAGATTGCGAGCTTCGTCGGGAGTACGGTCGATCATGAACTTTCGGGGAACGTCATCGATCTCTGTCCGGTCGGTGCGCTGAACAACAAGCCATATCGTTTCAGTGCCCGGGCCTGGGAAATGCAGGCGCTACCGAGCATCGCGCCGCATGACTGTGTAGGCTCGAATCTGTCGGCCCATGTGTTGCTCGGACGCGTGAAGCGCGTTGTGCCGCGGGTCAATGAAGAAATCAACGAAACCTGGCTCTCAGACCGGGATCGCTTCAGCTATGCCGGTATCTATGCCCCTGATCGTCTGCCGCAGCCGATGATCCGCGAGGGCGGGGAATGGCGAGTTGGCAGTTGGGAGGAAGCGCTCCAGCTGACAGCGAGCCGCCTGGCTGAAACGGTGTGCACGGATGGCGGAGCCGGGCTTGGTGCCTGGGTCGCGCCCTCGTCGACCCTGGAAGAGGGCTATCTGCTGCAGCGTCTGCTGCGTCATCTGGGCTCTGAAAATATCGATCACAGGCTTCGCCGTCGTGATTTCCGCCTTGAAGAACGTGATCCGGTGTTCCCGTCACTGGGAGTATCGCTGGCGGAGATCCAGTCGGCAGATGCGATTCTGGTGATCGGCTCCAATCTGCGGCGCGAGGCGCCCATGCTTGCGCACCGCGTGCGCAAGGCGGCGGTCAGTGGTGCCGCAGTCATGTTCGTCAATCCGCAGCGCCATGAATATCTGCATCCGGTAGCTGGCTATATCGAGACTGGTGCCGATCTGGTCAGCGGGTTGCGGCGCTTTGCTGCTGCGGCTGATGCGGAAGCTGCGGCTATTGCTGCACGATTGAAGGCGGCGACCGCGGCTGGCAAGCGTGCAGTGATCATTCTCGGACAGATCGCCGGCAGGCATCCCCGGTTTGCCGATCTTCGTCAGATGGCGGGTGAGCTGGCGCATGTTTCCGGTGCCGAGCTCGGCTACCTTTCCGAGGGGGCGAATTCGGCCGGCCTCGCTCTGGCCGGTGTTCTTCCGCATCGCGGTGCCGGTGGGGCAGCCACCAGTGGTGGCCGCAATATCGCCCAGATGATCGGGCAACCGCCCAAAAGCCTGGTGTTGCTGGGCTGTGAGCCGGACAAGGATTGCAGCGACGGCGAGCTGGCAGTCAAGGCAATGCAGGCCGCCGGATTTGTGGTGGCACTCACCTCGTATTGGAGTGATGCGCTCAAGGCCCATGCCCACGTCGTGTTGCCGGTCGGGACGTTTGCCGAGACGGCGGGCACCTTCGTCAATGGAGAGGGCCGCTGGCAGAGCTTCAATGGCGTCGCCAACCCGGTGGGCGAGAGTCGTCCGGCCTGGAAGGTGCTGCGCGTGCTCGGTAATCTTCTGCAGATGCCGGATTGTGAATATGCCTCGGCGGACGAGATCCGGACAGAAGTCCGCAAGCGTGTCCCGCCAGTCCAGCCGCACAATGTGGTTCTCGCCAGTTCCATACCTCCGGCGCCGACCTCGGCCGATATCCCTCTGGCTGAACTGGATGTTCCGATGTACCAGATCGATGCGGTCGTGCGTCGTACACCGGCCCTGCAGTTGACGCGCGAAGCGCGCACGACATCCGGGGCTGCGGGCATCGGCCAGAACAAGCGCGGAACGGCGTAGGGGACCGGGCGTCGTCATGGCAGCAATCCAGTTTATTCAGGGTCTGTGGTTCGCGCTTCCGGAGCAGTTGCGTGAGCTGATCGTGATCCTTGCGCAAATCCTGCCCCTCACGATTACCGTGATCCTGTGCGTTGCATTTCTTACCTATGGCGAGCGCAAGATCATCGGCTACATGCAGATCCGCGTGGGCCCGAACCGCGTGGGTCCAAAGGGCTGGTTCCAGCCTTTTGCCGACACCATCAAGCTGGTGATCAAGGAAGTCGTCATTCCCGCCAATTCGAACCGCTTCCTGTTTGTAGTTGCGCCGCTGCTGTCGATAGTCCCCGCACTGGCTGCCTGGGCGGTCGTCCCGCTGTTCCCCGGCTTTGCGATTGCTGATATCGATGCCGGACTGCTTTATGTGCTCGCACTTACCTCGTTGAGCGTTTACGGCATCATCCTGGCTGGCTGGGCCACCAATTCCAAATACGCGCTGCTCGGTGCAATGCGCTCTGCAGCACAGGTTGTCGCCTACGAGATCGCCATGGGCTTTGCGCTGGTCGGCGTACTGATGGCCAGCGGCAGCATGAATCTGGGCAAGATTGTCGAAGCG
>JBIJCV010000211.1:0-4008 GCA_044344525.1 Gammaproteobacteria bacterium
CTCCTCAAAGCCCTCATTCTCGGCATCGTCGAAGGGCTGACTGAATTCCTGCCGATCTCCTCCACCGGCCATCTGATCCTCACGGCCGACCTGCTCGGTTTCAACGACAGCAAAGGCAAGATCTTCGAGATCGTGATCCAGACCGGCGCCATGCTGGCCATCGTCTGGGAATACCGGCTGCGCTTTGCGCGCGTGCTGGGCGGCATGTTCAGCGACAGCGCTGCACAGCGTTTTATCACCAATGTGCTGGTGGCCTTCATGCCAGCCGCAATCATGGGACTGCTCTTCGGCAGCTATATCAAGGCAGTGCTGTTCAAACCGGTGCCCGTCGCCATCGCCTTCATCGTCGGCGCTTTTGTAATCCTGTGGGCCGAAAAGCGGCAACACCGTATTCGTGTCGTCGAAGTCGATGACATGAACTGGCGTGATGCACTGCTGGTCGGCTGCGCCCAGTGCTTTGCCTTGATTCCGGGCACCTCACGCTCCGGCGCAACGATCATCGGCGGCATGCTATTCGGCCTGTCGCGGCGTGCGGCTACCGAGTTTTCATTCTTCCTGGCCGTTCCCACCCTGGTCGCTGCCGGGGCTTATGACGCCTGGAAGAACCGCGCACTGCTGGATGTACACGACATCGGCCTGTTCAGCGTCGGTCTCATCGCAGCATTCATCTCCGCGTTCCTGTGTGTGCGCTGGCTGCTGCGCTACATCGTTTCCCACGATTTCACGATGTTCGCCTGGTACCGGATCGTATTCGGCGTCATCGTGCTCGCCACCGCCTGGGGCGGTCTCGTCAACTGGTCAGCCTAGAAAACACCACAGGGGTTCATATGAAGCGCATCAACCACTCCAGCGGCAGCAAGTGGGAACCGGTCATCGGTTATTCGCGGGCCGTGCGTACCGGCCAGTTTGTCTACGTTTCGGGCACCACTGCATCGGGTGCTGACGGCAATATCGTCGGCGCCGGCGATCCGCACACCCAGACGCAACAGATCCTGAAAAACATCACTGCCGCACTCGCAGCCGTCGGCGCCCGGCCAGAGCATGTGGTACGCACGCGCATCTACATGACCGACATCAGCCGCTGGGAAGACGTGGGCCGTGCCCACGGAGAAGTGTTCGGCGAGATCCGCCCGGCCACCGCGATGGTGGAAGTCGCCCGACTGATCAGCCCGGAGATACTGGTGGAAATCGAGGCCGATGCAGTGATCCCCGACTGAACGTGCGGGATCAGCCGATCCGGCTTACCAGCAATGGTCGGTGTTGTCGCCTGTTGCAGAACGGTTGCCGACCGCGTCGATCTCCAGATTCTCGCAATCCGTATCATCAGCCTGCGCGTCCTGGGGCGCGGCGCTCAGGCTCCAGGTCGTAACATCATCGACAACTTCCATGGTGACCGTCACCAGGTAGAAGCCTTCTTTTGAGGCCACCTCGGCACCGTCAGCGATACCGCAGCCCGCCGCATCGTAGGCACCAAACTGCGTGTAACAACGTTCAAGGCGCTGCGCGACATCGTTGAGTGCGACCCGTGCATCGGCCCGCCTGGCCTTGATGACGCTCTGCCTGTAACTCGGCACGGCGATCATCATCAGGATGCTGGCGACCGCCATCACGACCAGCAGTTCGATCAGCGAGAAGCCGCTCATTCTGGATTTCATCAGGACATTCCTTGTTCCGGGTCCGGTTCAGTCCGGCAGCACGACAACACTGTTCACCACACTGCCTCCAGTCGCAGCGAGCCCCAGCTCAACCCGCATCCCGGGTTTCAGGTCGCGCAGACCCAGGCGTGTACCCTGCGGCATGGCCACCGTCGCACGCCCCGAGAGGCTGTAATCGACACCGTCTGCGCGGATCTCCTGCGCTGGAATATCGATCGTTTCAATCCTGACCACCAGTGGCTCCACCGGCTCGGCGGCGAATAGTGCTGCCGATGCGAGCAGCAGGCCTGGCGCCAGACCCCTGAGCAGGATATCCACGGTCTTGTGCTTCTGTCGTTGCATGTTCCGGTTCCTCACTGTACTTCACGCCAGGACTGACGGCCCTTCTGGTTGCCGGCATTCTCGATGGTCGTATCGATCTTGCCCTTGCTGCCGCTGGCGTACTTGCATTCGACGGTGCTGGCACCGCAGCCGCTGATGATGCCCGGCGTCTTGATGATGCCTTCCCTCGACTTGCGGCCACTGACCGGCACCAGCGGACTGTCCGGATCATCCGGATCCAGGTGCACATAGTCCTCCACATCAAAGGCGTAATCGCGATTCAGGTCGAAGGGCGATGATCCCAGTCGTGAACCGGACAGCGCATCCAGTTCCATCAGCCAGCTGTCACCACCGGCCGAACACTCATCACCAGACGGGATGACCGTGGTGAAGATGATTCGTCCGCCGCGCAGGATCGGCGTGCTGACCTGGCGTTCACCAGAGGTCGGCAGGTCCAGATACCAGCCGTCATCGTCATCTTCGATGGGATTGTTGGTGGTCACGCGGACATCTTCGGTATGGCCATCGAAGTCGATTGTCTGCTCGTTGAGCACTTCCTGCTCCACCAGCGCCGAGCGTCCGGCGGTTGGCAGGACCAGCGTCGTGGCGCCCTTTTCATTCGTGTCGCGGATCGCATAAACCGTATTGGCACCGGTGCCCACGCCATTGTCGCCATCGGCAAAGTAGCGTCCGGTACCGAAGTAGACGAAGTAGCCGGCCGGCGGACTGATGCCCACCTCGGGCCGTGCGGTTATCGGCTGGCGATTGGTGGTGGTACACGGATCGCTGCTGCAGGCCGTGTACAGGGGTGCAGGTACACCGGCGACCTGGAAAGCCACACCCCAGCTGGCCGGGTTGCTGCTGCTCAGGTCGAACTTCCACATATTGCCCTTGAGATCACCGGCATAGACAAAATCCGTGATCCGGTCAGCGTCTACATCCACAGGCGTCGGGTTGGACAGGCCGTTGTCGCCACCGACGCCGGTATCGATCTCACGGATGATCGCGCCGGTCTCCAGATCAAGCACGAAGAGCTTGGCGTTGCCACCACTGTTGTAGCCGTTCGCCACAATTGCAGCCCATTGGCCATTGGCCAGGCGCGCGATGGTCGGACTGGGAATCGCCACGCCCATGTTCGAGTCATCCGCCGAGGTGAATTCCCACATCACATCGCTGGTGGAGAAGTTATCGGGGTCGGATACATCCAGGGCATAGATCCCCTTGCCGCCACCACCGAGACTGCCCACCAGTATGGTGCGCCAGCTGCCATCGATGTAGGCATCCATGGCGCGCGGTGCGCCATCGTTGATCAACTGGTGATTGGTATTGAAGGACAGATGCGTGAGGGCGCTGAGCTCCGGGTACACCGCATTCGGCATATAGGCCATCAGCTCCACGCCGGTCTCGGCATTGAAACCATGCAGCATGCCGTCGTTGGACGCCACATACACCGTCGGTGTGCGCTCAGTGAAAGCTGAAGAAGCCCGGTAGCTCAGGTAGGCAGTACCCTCAGTACCTGACAAGACGTCATAGCCATAATCCTGCTGGCCCACGTAGGTGGGATCGGAATTCACGATATCGCCCAGCACCGAGCTGCGCGCCCGGAACTGCAGGCCATTCGGCGCTTCATTGCTGCGATCACCGCGCAGGTAGAGCAGGCGGTTCTCGCCATTGGCGTCGACCGTGCCAAACACGTCGCGGTTCAGCGCGGTCTGCTGGTCGGCGGTCAGGTTCGCCCAGGCGAACACCCGACCGCGCGAACCGGCTGCCGCACCCGGGTTATAGGTGTAGATGTTCCGGTCAGCCGCATCCGGCATCTCGTTGGCCGCATTCCAGCCGGTACGGGTGCTTCCGTCGTCCAGAACCAGCGATGGCACTTCTTCATCATCTTCCAGATTGGCGATACTGCCGCTGGCGCCAATCGGATAGGCCAGCAGCTGGCCACCCCAGTCCTTGCTGGAAAAACGCGCCTGATAGATGAAGGTATCGGAAGCCAGGCGTGTGGAGTTGGTGGCCACGGAGGCCGCTGAGC
>JBIJCV010000007.1:0-13721 GCA_044344525.1 Gammaproteobacteria bacterium
CACGGCATGGTCGAAGCCCGAGCAAAATGCGATCAGCAACGCCACACTGGTGCTCGATGCGCTGCACAAGTGGATGCCGGAGTACATCGAGCGAAACGGCGTGGGTGATTTCCGTCCGAAAGTGAATATCGCTGCCATCGAAGGCGGCTGGCCGTGGCGCGGCGCACGGACGCCGGACGACTGCTGCATCTATATGGATGTGCGCACCCTGCCGGAGGTGCTGCCCGTGCAGGTCTATCACGAAGTCCGCCAGCTGATCCGCGGCGTGGTCAGCAAGCACCCGGCGCTGGAAGGCACCACGGTGGATATCTATGTCTCGGCACCGGGCACCTCGATTCCGGATGACCATGCATTGATAAAGACCATCGTCAGCGCACACACTGAGCAACTCGGCACCGCGCCCGAGTTCGGCATGGAAACCTGGTACAGCGATGCTGCCCACATGAACCGCTACGGCATTCCCACCGTCAACTACGGTTCGGCCGGACGGCTGCGCAGTGGCGGCGGCGGCTTCTCCACCCATCAGGGCGAGCATGTACACATCGGCGACATGGTGGACATGACGCGGATCTACGTGCGCTGCATTCTGGACATCTGTGGAGTCGCGGCCTGAGCGGCCGATCAGCATGAGCACACCTGCACTGCACGAACTGCTGGCCAAGGCCCGCGTCTATGATCTCGGCCAGGCGTACTGGCCCGGCATGCCGGTACACCCCTTCGATCCGCCCTTTCAGTTCTATCTGTACCGCTACCACGAATACGTGGAAAAGGACCTGGGCAAGATCGAGCCGGGCTTTGGCGACGCGATCAGTCTGCTCATCACCTCCATGCATTCCGGCACGCACTTCGACGTGCCGATACACATGTCGCAGGACTACAAGGTACAGGGCATCGACATCCGGCCGTTCCAGCGCGATACCGGTTTCGTCGATCTGCCCGAGCCCTTGCACAGCATGGAGAAAGTGCCGCCGCTGGTACTGCCCGCTACCCTGTTCGACATTCCGGCCGTACTCGGCGTCGAGGTGCTGCCGGAGCGTTACTCGATCACCGTGGCCGACATGGAGGCAGCAGCTGCACAGCAGAAGCTGAGCATCGAGGCGGGATCCTGCGTGCTGGTGCGCACCGGCTATGCGCGCTACTTCGACACCGACCGTGATACCTACCTGTACAAGTGGGCCGGCCTCTCGCCGGAAGCGATACGCTGGATCGCCGCACGCAAACCCCGGCTGGTGGGCACCGACAACCTGTCCATCGGCGTACCCAATCTGTTCGACGCCCACCGGCACCTGATGGTCGAGAACGGCATCTACGTGATGAAGAGCCTGACGCTGGAAGCCCTGGCTGCCGACCACCAGTCCGTGTCTACGGTGGTGGTGCTGCCACTCAAGATCAAGGGCGGCGAGGCCTCGCTGGTGCGCCCCATCGCGCTGGCCTGACACTTACCCAAAGGACCGACATGCAAGACAAGATCTGGATCAGCGAACTGAACCAGCGCAAAGAGGTGCAGGCCGGTTTCGACCGCAGCCGCCCGGTGCGTTTTTACGACACGACCCTGCGCGACGGCGAGCAGGCGGTCGGCGTGGTCTTCGATCCGGATGAGAAATTTGCCATCGCCTGCGGACTCGACAAGCTTGGCGTGGCCCGGATCGAAGCCGGCTTCCCGCGCGTCTCGGAAGCCGACACGCAGGCGGTGCGGCGCATACTCAAGGCCGGTCTCAAGGCCGAGATCTGGGGCTTTTCCCGTGCCGTGCGCGGCGACCTCGACGCACTGATCGAACTCGGCATCAGCCAGGCGCTGATCGAGATCTCCACCAGCGAGATCAAGATGAAAGCTTACGGTTTCGACCAGGCCAGGGTGATGAAGAACGTCAGCGAATCGGTGCAGCACGCCGTGAAGAACGGCATGAAAGTCCTGTTCTTCCCGGTCGACAGCACGCGCAGCGAGCTCGGCTTCCTGCGCAAGGTCTACCAGACCGCGCTGGATGCCGGTGCCACCGAGCTCGCCGTGGTCGACACCATCGGCGCCTGTGCGCCCGAAGCGGTGGAGAGCCTGATCCGTGAAGTGCGCGGCTGGATCGGTCCGAACGTTCCGCTACACTTCCACGGCCACAACGACTTCGGCCTCGGCACCGCAGCTGCCATCGCCGCAGTACGCGGCGGCGCCGACTGGATCCAGGGCACCATCAACGGTATCGGCGAACGCGCCGGCAACTCCGATCTCTGCGAAGTCGCGCTCGCGCTCAGCTGCCTCTACAACGTGCCCATAGAGCTGAACCTGACGCAGGCGCGACAGGTATCAGCACTGGTACAGAAAGCCGGCAACTACCGTGTGGACGGCTGGCGCCCGGTCGTCGGGGACAATCTCTTCATCCGCGAAAGCGGCGCGGTGGCCACCCAGTTCCACATACCAGCCGCCATCGAACCCTATTCAGCAGAACTGGTCGCCGCCGAGCGCAAGATCGTACTCGGCAAGAAGAGCGGCCTGGTCAGCGTACAGCTCAAGGCCGAGGAGCTGGGCATTACGCTGCCGGAGTCCAGTCACGCCGCCGTATTGGCCCGCGTCAAAGAGCTGGGCACCAGCGCCGGACGGCTGATCACGGACGAGGAATTCCGGCAGATTGCGGCGGCTGTTGCTGCCTGAGCGGCAGTAAGTATTGCAAGTCAGGGCACGAAGCATTTGCGGTTATCACGTATATGAGCGCCTCGGTTAGCCTGTATTATTAACAATACAGGCTAATTCCAAGGAGAGACTCATGCTTATCAATTTCTGGTATGCCGCGGCCTACAGCAAAGCGGTTACGGCCAACAAGCCGCTGAAGGTCAAGTTGCTCGGTCAGCACTTTGCCCTGTACCGCGATACGAACGGGGTCGCGCGTTGCGTCAGCGATATCTGTATCCACCGCAGCGCGTCGCTGTCCGGCGGCAAGATCAAGGGCGATTGCATCGAGTGCCCGTATCACGGCTGGCAGTTCAACGGTGATGGGGTCTGCACGAAGATCCCGTCGCTGGGCATCGACGGCAAGCCGCCGGCGCGCGCCAAGATCGACGCGTACCCGGTCGAAGAACGCTACGGACTGGTGCACGTGTTTCTCGGCGACCTGCCCGAGGAAGAACGCCCACCGATCATGGAGATCCCGGAATGGGGCCAGGAAGGCTGGCGCTGCATTCATCTCGATTACGACTGGAAAACGAACTGGGAGCGTTCAGTCGAAGCTGGCCTCGACCCGGCGCACGCCGAGTTTGTGCACACGGGCATGAAGTTCGCTGGTTCAGATGAGGAGTACATCATTCCCAAGCTCACCGTCGAACGAACCAAGTGGGGCGCGCGACAGAGTTTCGATATCAAGACGATCGCCGCGCGCGGCGATCTGGAACATGTCAAGCCAAAAGCCGCACAGGTGACGGCGCTCGCATCGTTCCACGGACCGACGTGCACGGAAACACGGCTGACCCTCGCGCCCGGGCAGATCGTCATCCAGTATATGTTCGAGACGCCGATCGATGAGTTCCACATCAAGAAACACTTGGTCAGTGCCCGCACGGTCAATCTCGACCCCGGTTTCGACAAGCCGACGAACCAGATGAACCTGTTCGTTGCGGAGGAAGACCGGGTCATTATCGAACAGGTGGATCCGGCGATATTCCCCGAGTCGAATACCAAAGAACTGCTGGTACCGGCCGACAAGCAGATCGCGATCTACCGCGAGATGATTGCCGAATGGGAAGCACGCGGCTGGCGTATCGATACCCGCAAGGTCGCCGCGGAGCGCGGCCGGATCGGCTATGCCATCCCGTGTCCGGCGCGCCGCACACAGGCGAACTGGACACTGGATTCGACGCCGATGCTGCCAGCCAAGGCCTAACGCCCAAACCCGTCAGCGGCCCGGATCATTCCGGGTCGCTGAACGGTTCCTTCCAGAGAAACCGGGATGTCGGACGAGGAATTCCGGCAAATTGCCCACTCTGTCGCTATCTGAGGGATCCCCACCATCTCGCCTCCGATTGTGATTTCCTTCACAGTTCCGGCAGGTCACAGTTCACGTTGCTGCGCCGATGACGTACCGTAAGCCCCGATTCAACATATTCTTCGTCCTGTTTCGGGTTTTCGGGCGTGGTGGCCTGAAGGGGTTTTTACCCGGGCAGACTTGGGCTTCTACGGGTTTAATTGGGGAGATACTGCAATGACGACTACCGGCAAATCACTGAGCGAAGTTCCGGCGATCAACCGTTTTCTGACCTACTGCCGCGTACGTACCGTACCGGGCAAGACCGTCATGATTCATGCGGGCGATGTGCCTGACAGCCTCTACTACATCATGGACGGCTCGGTCGAAGTGATGATCGAGGACGAGGACGGCAACGAGATGGTGCTGGCCTATCTGAACAAGGGCCAGTTCTTCGGTGAAATGGGCCTGTTTCACGATCAGCCGGCGCGCAGCGCCTGGGTGAGAACCCGCGTCACGGCAGAAATCGCCGAAATGACCTACGCCCGCTTCCGGCAGATCGCCAGCGAGAGTCCGGGCCTGGTCTTCGAACTGGCCACGCAGCTTGCCACCCGCCTCGACCGCACCAACCGCAAACTCGGCGACCTCGCTTTCGTCGATGTCACCGGTCGTGTGGCGCACGCCATCATGGACCTGTGCAACGAACCCGACGCGATGACCCATCCGGACGGCATGCAGATCAAGGTCAGCCGCCAGGAACTGTCCCGCCTCGTCGGCTGCTCACGCGAGATGGCCGGTCGGGTACTGAAGGTACTCGAGGAACAGGGTCTGATTACGGCCAGCGGCAAGACCATCGTCGTCTTCAATGCCCGGCCAAAGCCCCGGCTGAAAGCCGTCAGCCTCTGACCGGATCGCGCGTCGTAGGAGCGCCTTCAGGCGCGATAGCGAAAGAAAGATCGCGGCTGAAGCCGCTCCTACGGCCGCTCCTGCGACGACGGAGCGGCGGCGATCCCGGCGCGCATGCGCTTGATGGTTGCGGCGTAGTCGCCGCTGCCGAAGATCGCTGAACCGGCCACGAATACATCGGCACCGGCCTCCGCAACGCTGCGGATATTGTCGGTCTTGATCCCGCCATCCACTTCAAGCATCACCGGACGGCCCAGCGCGGCGATGCGCTCACGCACGGCACGCAGTTTCGGCAGGCTGCCGGGAATGAATGCCTGGCCACCAAACCCCGGATTCACCGACATGATCAGCACGAGGTCCAGATGCGGCAGCGTGTGATCCAGGCAATCGAGCGGCGTGGCCGGATTCAGGGCCAGGCCCGGACGGCAGCCGAGTTCACGGATCAGGTTGATGGTGCGATCCACATGGTGGGTCGCCTCGGGATGAAAACTGATCCAGCTCGCCCCGGCACCGGCAAAGGCGCGCGCCAGTTCGTCCACCGGCTGCACCATCAGATGCACATCGATCGGTGCCTTGATGCCACGCTTGCGCAGCGCCGCACACACCAGCGGGCCGATGGTCAGATTCGGCACGTAGTGGTTGTCCATCACATCGAAGTGAATCACGTCGGCACCAGCGGCGAGGACCGCCTCGACTTCCTCGCCGAGCCGGGCGAAATCTGCCGACAGGATGGACGGAGCAATCAAACGGGCGGGGGATTTCACTGAACGTGACTTTCGCTGCGGGAATGAGGCGGAAAATATAGCACGCGCTCAGCGCATGCCCCGCTGTTCGCGGATCAGTTCATAGGCGGCACGGATCTCGTGCGTGCGTTCCTTGGCGGCCTCCAGCATGTCCTCGGGCAGCCCGCGGGCCGCCTGCTTGTCCGGGTGATGCTGGTTCATCAGGCGCCGGTAGGCCTTCTTGACCTCGGCATCGCTGGCATCCGGCTCGATGTCCAGCGCCCGATAGGCCCCGCCCAGCGTCTGCTGCGGGGTGCTGGTGGTCCGCTGCTGGCGGAACGCCCGCCGCGCACGCAGGGCAGTTTCCAGATGTGCGAGGCCGGTCATGCTGACGCCCAGTGTACGGACCATTTCCAGCAGCAGCGCCCGTTCGCCGGTACCGATTGCTGCCTTGTCGAGCAGGAAATCCATCTGGATCTCCAGAAATGTCTGCAGCAGCTGTGGCTGACCGCGACAGGCCTGCCGCAGCCTGGCGACATGCTTCAGCAGTGGAAAATCCTGGCCCTTGCCCAGCGTGAAGCAGTCCATCGCCCGACGCACTGCCACGGGCGACAGCCGCATATTCACCATCACGGTACGCGCCGAATCGAGCTCCTCCTCGGACACCCGGCCGTCAGCCTTGGCCAGCGCACCCAGGCCATAAAAGGTGGTCTCGAAGAACAGCCGCTGCCGGTCCGCAGCCGACCACATGCCGGCATCTGCCGGGTCGTAGCCAATTCCACGCAGCCCCTCGGCCTGGCCGGCACCGCGGTCGAACTGGTGGCCCAGCGCACTGCCGATGATCGCTCCCGGCGGACCGCCGACGAGAAAACCGAGAATGCCGCCGCCAACTTTGCCAATCCATGCCATGTCGTAAAAAGCCAAGCGGTGATCCCGCTGTTAGAATGCCGCCGATGAATGCCGAGATCGCCCCTGACGCACTCTACGAATCCAGATTGACAGCCCTCACCCGGCTCAGTCAAGGCAAGGTGCGTGACATCTATGCGGTGGATGCACAGCATCTGCTGATCGTGACCACCGACCGATTGTCCGCCTTCGATGTGGTGCTGCCCGATCCGATTCCCGGCAAGGGCGAAGTGCTCACCCGCCTGTCGAATTTCTGGTTCGCACGCACCGCCGGCATCGTCCGCAACCATCTGGCCAACCTGAAACTTGAAGACGTGATCAGCGACCCCGTCGAGCGAGCCACCGTCGCGTCGCGCTCGATGCTGGTTCGCCGACTCAAGCCATTGCCCATCGAGGCCGTGGTGCGCGGGTACCTGATCGGCTCGGGCTACAAGGACTATCAGGCCACCGGCGGCATCTGCGGCGTCGAACTACCCGCCGGCCTGCCGCTCGCGGCACAGCTGCCCGAGCCGATGTTCACACCCGCGACCAAGGCGGCCATCGGCGATCACGACGAGAACATCAGCTTTGCCGAATGCGCGAAGCTGATCGGCACGGATCTCGCACAGTGCGTGCGCAGCCTGGCCATCCGCATCTACACCGAAGGTGCGGCCTATGCCCGCAAGCGCGGCATCATCATCGCGGATACGAAATTCGAGTTCGGTCTGGATGAACAGGGCGAGCTGTATCTGATCGACGAGGTGATGACGCCGGATTCGTCACGCTTCTGGCCGGCGGCCGAGTACCGCACCGGGATCAGTCCGCCGAGCTTCGACAAGCAGTTCGTACGCGACTACCTGGAGACGCTGGACTGGAACAAGAAAGCGCCGGGGCCGCGTTTGCCCCCGGCCATCATCGCCGGCACCAGCGCGAAGTACCGCCAGGCGCTGGTGCTGCTGACCGGCACCGAAAATACCTGATCAGCGACCTCAGTTGCCGGCGATCGTCATCCGCTCGATCAGGATCGACCCCGTCAGCACCGCACCACGCCGATCGACGTCGGTACCAATGCCGAGAATGCCGCGGTACATGTCCTTCAGATTGCCGGCGATCGTGATCTCGGTAACCGGGTACTGGATCTGTCCGTTCTCCACCCAGAAGCCGCTGGCGCCGCGGGAATAATCACCCGTCACCGGATTGATGCCGCTGCCCATCAGGTCAGCGATGATCAAACCGCGGTCCATCTTTGCCAGCAGTTCGGCAAAACTTTCGCCGGTTGGCTGCACGACCAGATTGTGCGCACCACCGGCATTGCCGGTAGAAGCCATGCCGAGCTTGCGGGCGTAGTAACTGCCGAGCAGGTAACCGCGCAACACACCCGCCTCCACCAGACAGCGGTCCGCCGTGGCCACGCCTTCCTCGTCGAAGGGGGCGCTGGCGAGTGCCTTGCGCAAATGCGGCTGTTCGTCGATTCGCACACGGCTTGCAAACACCTGCGTGCCCAGTGAATCGACCAGGAACGAGGCCTTGCGGTACAGCGCACCACCACTGATGGCGCTGAGCAGCGAACCGATCAGACTGCGCGCCACGCGTGCCGGGAACAGCACGGGCGCGGTACGCGTCTCGAGCTTTACACCGCCCAGCCGGGCCGCCGCACGCCGGCCGGCCTCCGCACCGATCAGCGCCGCGTTGGGCAAATCACGCGGATCGCGCACGACCGCGTATTCGTAATCTGTTTCCATCAGGCCATCGGCACTGGCGACCACCGCACAAGACAGGCTGTGGTCGGACTCCGGGTAGCCGCCGATAAAGCCATGACTGTTGCCATACACACGCAACCCCTCGCTGGCACTGACCGATGCGCCTTCCGAGTTGGTCACGCGCAGATCGCTGTCCAGTGCTGCCGCCTCGCAGGCGGTGGCGAGCTCAATGGCTGCATCGGGCGTGATGTTCCAGGGGTGATACAGATCCAGATCCGGTACCTGCACAGGCATGCGATCGGCATCGGCCAGCCCGGCATGCACGTCCTCGGAACCGAAGCGCGCCAGCGTACAGGCCTTGCGCACCGACTCCTCGATCGCCGCCGGACGCAGGTCGGAGGTGCTGGTGCTGCCCTTGCGGTGCCCGAACCAGACCGTGATGCCTAGCCCCTGATCGCGCTGATGCTGCAGGGTTTCGACCTCGCGCATACGCACGTTCACCGAAAATCCGGTACCGAAACTGGCACTGGCCTCGGCCTGCGAGGCACCCAGTTCACGCGCCAGGCGCAGTGCGTCGCTCACCTTCTCCGCCAGTGGATCGAAGCCACCGGTCACGCTCAGTGCCGCAGGAGTTTTCTTCGGCCCGCTCATTCTTCACCTCCGGTGCCGCCGACCGTCAAGCCGTCGATACGCAGGGTGGGCTGACCCACCCCGACTGGCACCGACTGACCTTCCTTGCCGCACACGCCAATACCGCTGTCGAGTTGCAGATCGTTACCGACCATCGTCACCCGGTTGAGGACGGTCGCACCGTCACCCACCAGCGTGGCATCGCGGATCGGCGCGCCCAGCTTGCCGTTCTCGATCAGATAGGCCTCGCTGGCAGAAAACACGAATTTGCCGGAGGTGATATCCACCTGTCCGCCACCAAAGTTGCAGGCGTAGATGCCACGCTGCACCGACTCAATGATCTCACCGGGATGGTGCGGGCCAGGCAGCATGTAGGTGTTGGTCATGCGCGGCAGCGGCAGATGCGCAAAGGACTGCCGCCGGCCGTTGCCGGTCGATTCAGTGCCCATCAGCCGCGCGTTGAGCCGGTCCTGCATGTAGCCACGCAGACGGCCATTCTCGATGAGTACCGTCTTGCCGGTGGGCGTGCCTTCATCATCGATATTGAGCGAGCCGCGCCGCCCTTCGAGCGTCCCGTCATCCACCACCGTACACAGTTCGGTGGCCACCGCCTCACCGATACGGCCGGTAAACGCGGAGGTGCCCTTGCGGTTGAAATCGCCCTCCAGCCCGTGACCGATGGCTTCGTGCAGCAGCACGCCGGGCCAGCCCGGTCCGAGCACGACCACCATCTCGCCGGCCGGTGCCGGCACAGCGTCGAGGTTCACCACCGCCTGACGCACGGCCTCGCGACCGAACTCCAGCACGCGCTCATGGCCGAGCCGCTCGTAACCGTGACGGCCACCGCCGCCGGCCACGCCCTGCTCGCGACGACCGTCTTGCTCGACGATCACGGTGATGTTGAAGCGCACCAGCGGACGGACATCAGCCGCGAGTCCGCCATCGCTGGCGCAGATGAAAATCACTTCGTGCGCAGCGGCGAGACTTGCCACCACCTGTTTCACGCGCGTATCGAGTGCGCGCACTTCGCGGTCCACCCGCTGCAGCAAGGCGACTTTCTCCTCGTCGGCCAGCGTCAGCAGCGGGTCGATCGATGGATACAACTGATGCCCGGCGCGCGTCTGCCAGGCCTGCACACGGCCCTGCTTGCCACGGCGCACGATGGCGCTCGCCGCCTCGGCCGCCTGATTGAGTGCCGGAACCACGATCTCGTCGGAATAGGCAAAGCCGGTCTTTTCACCAGCCATGGCCCGCACGCCGACGCCCTGCTCGATGCTGTAGGCACCGCCCTTGACGATGCCATCCTCGATCGACCAGGACTCCTGCCGGGCGATCTGGAAATATAGATCCGCATTGTCGACATCGCCCCGCATCAGCAGGCCGAGTGCATGTTCCAGATCGCGGTCGGTAATGCCGGCTGGATCCAGCAGTTCAGTGCGCGCCAGCGCGAGCGCAGTCCCGGGACTCATGACATTCATGCAGATTCCAATACTGTTGGTGACGGCAGCTACAGCAGTGCGATGTGCTCAGCCCACCGTCTTGATGCGCCGGTGATCGAGCACCGGGAACTGTTGACGCAGGCGCTTCAGATGCGCCGGGTCGATGCTTGCGCTGCAGATGCCCGGACGGCCCACATTCTGGGCAAGGATCGCACCCCAGGGATCAATCACCATCGAATGCCCATAGGTCTGGCGGCCCGCCGGGTGCGTACCGGTTTGTGCGGCCGCGACGACGTAACAGAGATTCTCTATCGCGCGCGCACGCAGCAGCGGCTCCCAGTGCGCGAGCCCGGTACGGTAGGTAAACGCGGCAGGTATGGCGAGCATGTCCATGCCCGGACCGGACATGCGACGGAACAGTTCGGGAAAGCGCAGGTCGTAGCAAACCGCAACGCCGAGCGTACCCCACGGCGTCTCGACGAGCAGTGGCTTCGCACCCGGCGTGGTGCTGCTCGACTCACGGTAGGCCTCTTCGCTCTCCGGAACACGGACATCGAAAAGGTGCACCTTGTCGTAACGCCCGACACGCTTGCCATCGGCATCGTAGACCAGCGACGAAGCGTAGGGCCGTTTCGGATCGTCGCTCTTCAGCGGGATCGTGCCGCCCACGATCCACATCTTCGCGCGCGCCGCCTCGGCAGCCAGAAAATCCTGCAGCGGGCCGGCATCGTTCTCTTCAGTGATCGCGAGCCGGTCGGATTCACGCTTGCCCATGCGGGCAAAGTTCTCGGGCAACACGGCCAGCACCGCGCCATCGGCTGCTGCGGAGCGCAGGGCGCGCCGCGCTCTGGTCAGGTTGGCGGCCACGTCTTCGCCGGAGTTCATCTGGATCGCTGCAATCTTCACCGTCGTCATGCCTGGCTTCCCGTCGCAATCGTGATGCAAGTTTAAACCGCCCGCCGCCCGCTTGCCTGCCAAACTGCGCACATGAGTGGACTACAATCGAAGCCGCCCGGTCGAAGCCATCATCCAGGACATGCGCACACCATGAACCAGCCAGCACCCCTGCTCAACCGTCGCCAGCTGATCGCCGGCACGACCTTTACCGCTGCTGCAATCGCACTCAGTGCCTGCAGCGGCAAGGACAAAGCCATCGTGCGCCCGCCCGGCGTACCGGTCGGATCCTTCGGCGCGAAATCCACCGCTGAGGAGGTCACTGCAGGCATTGATCTCAGTGGCAAAACCGCCCTGATCACCGGTGCCAATTCCGGGCTGGGCTACGAAACCATGCGCGTCCTGGCGATGCGCGGTGCCCATGTGCTGTGTGCCGCGCGCACCCTGGAAAAGGCCGAAGAGGCCTGCGCGGGTATCCGCGGGCGCACCACCCCGGTGGTCATCGAACTCACCGATTTTCCGTCCATCGTCTCCGGCACCGATGCCGTCAGGGCCATGGGCATGCCGATCGACATGCTGATCCTCAACGCCGGCATCATGGCGCTGCCCGAACTCGAACAGGTGAACGGCCTGGAAAAGCAGTTTGTCACCAATCACCTGGGCCACTTCATCGTCGGTAACCGGCTGCTGCCCCAGGTACAGGCCGCCGCGCAGGGCCGCGTCGTGGTTCTGAGCAGCAGCGGCTACCAGTGGGCGCCAGATGTTGGCATCGAGTTTGACAACCTGTCGGGCGAGCGCGGCTACGAGCCGAACAAGATGTACGGGCAGTCGAAGCTGGCCAACCACCTTTACGCGCGCGAACTGGCGAAGGTTCTGGCCGGCAGCACGGCGACGGCAAATTCGGTGCATCCCGGTGTGATCATGACCAACCTCGGCCGCAGTTTCCCCGAATGGAAGCAGACCGCCGCCCGCCTGATCGGCTGGACCTTCATGAAGAGTGTCGAAGCCGGCACCGCAACCACCTGCTACGTCGCCACAGCGCCCGCGCTGGCCACAGTCAGCGGCTGTTACTTCGCCGACTGCAATCCGGAATCACCAGGCGGCAACATGGAAAACGACGCGCTGGCCGCGAAACTATGGGCGGTATCGGAAGATCTGACGCGGCCGTACCTGCTGGCGCCTGTACCGGTGAGCGGGATCGTGTGAGTACTTTCGCGGCCGGCTTCAGGCTGATGCCGAAGATGCGGTCAGTCCACCTTGTTCCGGGTCAGGAACATCGCCTTGTCAAAGGCCGAGCTTGCTACCAGCGCCCATGAGGGCAGCAACCCCCAGCGCGGCAAAGATTGCGGCAGCGATGCCATGCACAAGCCGAACCGGAATCTTGTGGGCAACCCGCTCACCGAGGATCACTGCCGGAACGTTGGCGAGCATCATGCCGAGCGTGGTGCCGAGGACAACCAATACGAGGGACTGATACTGCGCCGCAAGTGCCACCGTGGCAATCTGGGTCTTGTCGCCAATTTCAGCGAGAAAGAACGTAACCAGCGTGGTCCCGAATACCCCATGACGCGTGGCTGCTGCTTCGGCTTCGTCGAACTGGTCCGGGATCAGCACCCAAACGGCCATGGCGATGAAGGACGATCCCAACACCCAACGCAGCACTTGCGGACTGAGGACCGAGGTAACCCATGCACCGACCGCACCGGCAACGCCATGGTTCAGGATTGTTGCGACAAGAATGCCAAGGATGATTGGCAGGGGCGTCTTGAACCGCGCCGCAAGAATAAATGCCAGTAGTTGGGTTTTGTCGCCGATTTCGGCGAGGGCCACGATGCCCGTTGAAACAAGGAAAGCTTCCATCAATCAAGGTCACCATCAAAACACATAGGGCACCATACGCTTTGTTGTGACCGCGTATTCCCGGTACTCAGGATATTTACCAAACAGCAGATGCTCCTCCGCGAGGATCCGCATGACGGCACCAGTCAGCAGGATCAGGATGGCCACCACTGACAACGTCGATCCATTGCTCCAGGCCCCAGGCAAACAAAACAAACAGACGGCCGTGTAGATCGGGTGCCGGATATACCGGTAAGGGCCCGTCGTCACGAGGGCGCCTTGAGTTGGAGTTGCCGCGATGTGAAAGCTGCGTCGACCAAACGTCAGCCTCGCCCATAGCATCAACCCAAGCGCGATCACCTGAACCGCGATAACCAGCGGCGAGCATGAAAAGAGCGCGTGGCCAATGAGCAGACCAACGACGGCTGCCCCCATGAGTATATATCCGGCAATAGACGCCATTCTCGTCACACTGTCTTCTGAACAGAGGCCTGCGCGATTGCTTCTTTCTCGAAGCGATTACCAAGGTACGGGCACTGGCCCTGCAACCAGGCCACGAGGCTTGCAGCCGGGTAGGCAAGAAAAAACAGAAGGCCAAGCCTCTCGTATTGCCTGACGTGCACTTGCTCATGTACACGCAGGCGCGCCAGTAATTCATGGCTTTGGCCAAGAATCACCTGACCAAGAGTGATGGCGCCAAACCTCCGCCTTGACGCCCAGCAGGGCACCAGAGTTTGTTCGCGTGCCAATCCGACTTCCAGG
>JBIJCV010000328.1:0-2786 GCA_044344525.1 Gammaproteobacteria bacterium
AGAACGGCGTCGGCAGAGCCAGCGCTTCGTCGAAGGAGTTGGTGTGCAGTGACTGCGTACCACCCAGCGCGGCAGCGAGAGCCTCGATGGTGGTGCGGATCACGTTGTTGTAGGGATCGCGGCTGGTTAGGCTGACGCCGGAGGTCTGGCAGTGGGTGCGCAGCATCAGCGACTGGTCGTTCTGTGGCGCAAACAGTTTCTGCATGTACTCCGCCCACAGCAGCCGTGCGGCGCGGAGCTTGGCGGCCTCCATGAAGAAGTTCATGCCGATGCCGAAGAAAAACGACAGGCGTGGCGCGAAATCATCCACTTTCAGGCCGCTGGCCAGCGCTGCACGCACGTACTCGATGCCATCGGCGAGCGTGTAGCCGAGTTCCTGGACGGCAGTCGCGCCGGCTTCCAGCATGTGATAGCCGGAGATCGATACCGAATTGTATTTCGGCATGTGTTGTGAGGTGTAGGCGATGATGTCGGCAACGATGCGCATCGAGGGTTCGGGCGGATAGATATAGGTGTTCCGGACCATGAACTCCTTGAGGATGTCGTTCTGCAGGGTGCCGTTCAGTTTGGCCTGCGCGACGCCCTGTTCTTCGGCAGCGACGATGTACATCGCCATCACCGGCAGGACGGCGCCATTCATCGTCATCGATACCGACATGCGATCGAGTGGAATACCGTCGAACAGGATCTTCATGTCTTCGACCGAGTCGATGGCAACGCCGGCCTTGCCCACGTCACCCACCACACGCGGATGGTCAGAGTCATAGCCGCGGTGGGTGGGCAGGTCAAAGGCGATGGACAGACCGGTCTGGCCGGCAGCGAGATTGTTGCGGTAGAAGCGGTTGGATTCTTCTGCGGTGGAGAAACCGGCGTACTGGCGCACAGTCCATGGGCGGCCCGCGTACATGGTGGCGCGCGGTCCGCGTACAAACGGGGCAAAGCCCGGCAGGTTGTCCAGATGCTTGAGGCCCTGCAGGTCTTCAGCCGTATACAGCGGTCGTACGGCAATGCCTTCCGGCGTCTGCCAGTTCAGGCTGTCAGGATTCTTGCCCCTGATCTCGCTGGTCGCGAGCTTGTCCCAGTCCTGCCTTGATCGTTTGCCGAAGTCTGCCATTCCATCATCCTGTCGTCGGCGCATCACTGCGCTGCCTGATTGCCTGATGCAGGGCAAGCACACGCTGTGCTTCCTGTGCATGCAGGCCTTCGATCATGCGGCCCCGCAAGACCGCTATGCCGCTGCCGCGAGCGGCAGCGGCGTCCCATGCACTGAGCAGTTCGCGGGCAGCCACCGCCTGTGCCTCGGGGATACCGAAGATCTCATTGGCGGCGTCGATCTGTCTCGGGTGAATGAGGCTCTTGCCATCAAACCCGAGCGCCTTGCCCTGCTGGCAGGCCGTGCGGAAGCCGGGGTGGTCGCCTATATCGGTGAATACGCCGTCGAGTATATCAAGACCCTGTGCCCGGGCCGCCAGAATGCAGTGGCTGAGTGCAGACAACAGACCGGTGCGCTGCGGGTCTTCGGTCAGGCGCATTGCCTTGGCCAGATCGGCAGTGCCCATCACGATCACGGCGAGGCGGTTACTGCTGGCGGCGATATGCTCCAGCGCCAGTACACCACGTGGCGTTTCCGCCATCGCCCAGATCCTGAGGCTGGCCGGAGCAGCGTGGCGTTCGAGGAGGCCGGCCGCTGCAATGATCGTGTCCGGGCTGTCTACCTTGGGCAACAACACGGCATTGGCGCCGCTGGCAGCAGCAGCCCGGAGATCCTCTGCGCCCCATTCGGTGTCGAGCCCATTGATCCGGATCACGACCTCGTGAGGCCCGAAACCGCCGGCCGCGACCCGTTCCATGACTGCCTTGCGTGCCGTCAGCTTGGCCTCCGGCAGCACGGCGTCTTCGAGGTCGAAAATCAGGCCGTCGGCCGACAGGCTCGCAGCCTTGGCCAGAGCTTTGGGATTGGCGCCCGGCACATAGAGTACCGAGCGACGCGGCCGGACTGTGTTTTGCTCATTCATCGGCTCGGTAAGGATACCTTATAGATGCGAACGCCTGCCTGTGCTGGCACCATCGGCGCATTGGCTCGGGTCTGACAGGAGCGTGAGATGTTGCGCAAGGTGCTGCTCGTCGTGCTGTGGCTGTTTGCCCTGTCGGTTGCCGGTCTGGCGGTCTTTACGCAGCTTGCTGACCGGTATCAGGACGAGGGTGTCTTGCGTCTGTCGGTTCTTTCCGCACCGGTGCGCGTGGTCAGGGACGAGCAGGGGATACCTTATATATATGCCGAATCGCTGGATGATGCGATTCGTGCCCAGGGCTGGGTGACAGCGCAAGACCGCCTGCTGCAGCTCGACTTCGAGCGCTATCTTGCGGCTGGCCGGCTATCGGAACTGATCGGCGAATCAGCGCTCGAATCCGATATCGCCTTGCGTCTTGCAGGTACGGCACGTCATGGACGCCGGCACGCCGAGTTGCTCGGTGCGGCCGATCGCCGCTTTTATGGGTTGTATCTCGAGGGGCTCAACGCCTATATCAGGCAGCAGACCAGTGAGCATCAGTTCGGGTTTGCCCTGCTGGGTACGCGGCCGGAGCCCTGGACGCTGGCCGATGTGATGACCCTGCAGTATTTCCTCAACTGGTCGAGTTCGGTCAATTTGCAGGCGGAACTCATCAGTCAGGAACTCATCGACCGGCTGGGTGCAGCCAGGGCGGCCGAGATTCGCCAGATCACCGTCAATCCGGATGACAACAGCGGTACGGGTCTGGATGCCGCGGCATCGCCGGTTCCGTCG
>JBIJCV010000213.1:0-3990 GCA_044344525.1 Gammaproteobacteria bacterium
AGCTCAGCATCGAGAACACCGGAACCTTCTGGACCTTCGACGGCACCGTCCTGCCCTGGTAGGAGCGCCTTCAGGCGCGATCTTTTCTGATTACAAATATAAGATCGCGCCTGAAAGCGCTCCTACGACGGGCGCTCCCGCGGGGCGGTTTTAGCCGGTGTACTGGGCGAGGCCGGCCAGTGATCGCTTCACACCGGTTTCGGCTTTGGCGGTAATGGTGCCGCTCGCCATGTCGAACTTGGCAACCGCGCCGGTAAAGAAGTTGCCCAGCAGCAGCACACCGGGCTCGAGCAGCGGTATGACGGTCGCCCAGCCCGGCCCCGGCAGATCCCAGCTCTTGATGAGTTCCGCATTTGCCTTCAGGTGATCAAGCTTGAAGCCGGTCTTGAAGTTGGCCTTGATGTACAGCAGCGTGCCGTCCGGCAGGTGCTGTGCCAGCAACGCCATCTCGCCGGCACCCGGCTGCAGCGTGATCAGGTCCGGCAGTTGTTTGTCGGCGACGATGTCGTACTGAAAGACGCGCGTACCTGTCTCCGAAACATAAACCAGGGTCCGGTTGTCCGGTGCGAGGCTCGCCGTGGTGACACCGAGGAAGCCGGCCATGCCGCCGTGTGTCTCGGTGGCGTATTCCTTCAGCAGTTTGCCGTCTGGCGTGAACTTGAACACGTGTCCATCGCCGAAATAATCGCTGCCCGGCATCTTCGCCAGCGTCGTGCCCAGCGGCCGTTCCGGCGGCAGCTTGATGGTGTTGCCGACCAGATGTTCACCGAGCAGTACGTTGCCGTCTGCGGTGAAATTGACGTTCGAGAACGAACGATCGGCAAATTTGATCCGCGGCAGCTCCTTGCCATCCGGACCAAAGCGCAGCACGGCATGTGCATTCGGGTCGAAGGCCCACAAGGTCTTGTCGGGTCCGAACCGTAGTCCGCTGACCAGGTGGGTAGTGCCGGAGGTCCAGAGCACGCCCTTTTCATTGAGGTTGCTGTCGTACTGGATGATCCGCCCGTCGCCGGCATGGTCGTCATCCGGCCGGTTGAGCAGGGTGGCGCCGACGAGGATATCGCCCTTGGCGAAGGGCTTGATGGTGGATACGTTAGCCATGGGTAGTTCTCCGGACCTGTCTGACAGGCTGTGCATTCTACAGGGTGGATTCCGCCGCCATCAGTCCTGGCCGGAAGCCCGGCCTGGTTGCCCGTTACGTGGCCGGCACACTATGCTTCGAGCATGGAAAGCCAGATATACAACGTCAACGTCGTTACCCGCACCACGCTGCCGACTCCCGCCGAGGTCAAGGCGCAGTATGCGCTGACCCCGGCCCTTGAGGGATTTGTGCTGCGCAGCCGGCGTACCCTGCAGAACATCATCGATGCCCGCGATCCGCGCCTGTTTGTGGTCGTCGGCCCCTGTTCCGTCCACGATGTCGCAGCAGCGCTGGATTACGCCCGACGGCTCAAGCCGCTGGCCGAGGCGCTCAGCGATACGCTGGTGCTGGTCATGCGCGTCTATTTCGAGAAGCCGCGCACCACGGTGGGCTGGAAGGGGCTGATCAATGACCCGGACATGGACGATTCCTTTCACATCGAGAAAGGCATCGGGATTGCGCGCAAGCTGCTGCTCGATCTGGCTGAACTTGGCCTGCCCACGGCCACCGAGGCGCTGGACCCGATCATGCCGCAGTATCTGGGTGACGTGATCACCTGGAATGCGATCGGTGCGCGCACCACCGAATCGCAGACCCATCGCGAGATGGCCAGTGGTCTCTCCACACCGGTCGGTTTCAAGAATGGTACGGACGGCTCGCTGACGGTGGCCATCAATGCGCTCAAGTCGGCACGCCAGCCGCATCATTTCCTCGGCATCAACGAGGACGGACGTTCAGCTGTGATGCAGACGCGCGGCAACAATTATGGCCATGTCGTGCTGCGCGGTGGCGCCGGGCGTACCAACTATGATTCGGTGAGTGTGGCGCTGTGCGAACAGGCCCTGCACAAGGCCGGCCTGCCGGAGCGCATCGTGATCGATTGCAGTCACGGCAATTCGAACAAGGATCCTGCGTTGCAGCCGCTGGTGGCCCGCGATTGCATCGAGCAGGTCGTCAATGGCAACAAGTCGATCATCGGTCTGATGCTCGAAAGCAATATCGAGGCCGGCAACCAGGATATTCCCGCAGACCGCAGCCTGCTTCGCTACGGCGTCTCGGTGACCGACGGGTGCATCGACTGGGCGAGTACGGAGAAAACACTGCGCGAGCTGGCCGTTCTGTTGCGGCCGGTGATGCAGGCCCGCAAGAGCGCCTGAACGCTCAGCGCAGCACGACGGTCTTGCTGCCGTTGACGAAGACCCGATGCTCGATATGCAGTTTTACGGCCCGCGCCAGGGTTATTGACTCCACGTCGCGGCCGATCGCCGCGAGATCGTCTGGCGACATGGTGTGGTCTGCACGCTCAACCGTCTGTTCAATGATCGGACCTTCATCCAGATCCGCCGTCACATAGTGTGCCGTGGCGCCGATCAGCTTGACGCCGCGCCGGTGCGCTTCGTGATAGGGCTTGGCACCCTTGAAGCCAGGCAGGAACGAGTGGTGAATGTTGATGATGCGCCCGGAGTATTGCGTGCAGATCGCCGGTGACAGTATCTGCATGTAGCGGGCCAGCACGATCAGTTCGGCTTTGGTGTCGCCGGCGATATCCATCAGCCGTTCTTCAGCATCCAGCCGGGTTTGTGCCGACACCGGTATATGGAAGTAGGGCACCTTGTGCCAGCTGGCGAGTCCGGCCAGATCCATGTGGTTTGAGACGATGGCCGGAATGGCCATTTTCAGTCCGCCGGTACGGTAGCGGTACAGCAGGTCGTTGAGGCAGTGGTCGTGGCGGGAGGCCATGACCAGTACGCGCGGCAGTACCGCCGTGTCGTGTACCTGCCATTCGATGGCGAATTTCTGCGCGATGTCTGCAAACCCGGCGGCAAAGCTGGTCCGCGAAAAACCGGCGTCTGGCGGGGCAAAGCGGGTGCGCATGAAGAATGTGCCCGTGTCCCGGTCGCCAAAGTGGGTCGATTCTTCGATGAAATACTGCCGGGCGGTCAGATAGCCGGCTACCGCGGCGACGATGCCGATCGTGTCCGGGCAGACAACGGTCAGAATGTATGAAGGCGCTGGATTGTTCATGGCATGCTCTGTTTCCGCGTGTCGAAATGGTAGCAGGATCGACGCGGCTGCCGGGATTGGTCAGAATCTGGCCAGCAACAGGATCACCGCCATGAACGACAGGCAAATCGATGCAGCCCGAAGCTTTCTGGCTGCCTGGCCGGACACCCGGGCAGTGGAACTCCTGCTGCCCGACCTCAACGGCATTCTGCGCGGAAAACGCATCGGCCGCCGTGAACTGCAGTCACTCTGGCGGGATGGCATCGCGTTTCCAGCCACCGGCATCCTGCTGGACAGCCGCGGTGCGCTGATCGATGGTCTGAGTTACGGCTCGGACGACGGCGATCCCGATTATCTCTGTCGTCCGGTTTCCGGTTCGCTGGTGCCGGTGCCCTGGGCCCGGACACAGCCCGGCCAGTGTCTGGTTGCGCTTGAGCACCGCGATGGCCGGCCGTTTTTCGCCGATGCCCGGCATGTGCTGGCCGGCGTGGTGGGCCGTTTCGCGGCGCTTGGCCTGACGCCGGTGGTGGCCGTTGAGTTTGAGTTCTACCTGCTGGATGACACCTCCGGCGAAGTGCCCAGAGCGCGGCAGGGGCGTGTACCGGGCACGCAGCGCCGTCCGTCCGGGCCACGGGTTTACAGCCTTGAAGATCTGCACGATCTGGATCCACTGTTCACGGAAATCACCACCGCCTGTGAAACCCAGGGGATTCCGGCCGGCAGCATCGTGTCTGAATATGGAGCCGGCCAGTTCGAGGTCAACCTGCAGCATGTGGCCGATGCGGTTGCCGCCTGTGATCACGCGATACTGCTGCGTCGCCTGATCCGTGGCGTTGCGCAGAACC
>JBIJCV010000214.1:0-3983 GCA_044344525.1 Gammaproteobacteria bacterium
TGCTACCGGCCGGGCGGCGGGCAACGGGGCGCTGCGTTTCTTGAGAGTCACGCAGGAGCGGCTGTAGGAGCGCCTTCAGGCGCGATCCCTCCAGACTAATGATCGCGGCGGTGGCCGCTCACCACCCGGACACCGTACTCCAGGCCATCAGCCGGGTTTCATCGACAATGGTGTCGCCATTCCAGTCAATAACGAGCTGCAGGTTTTCTTCGTTCAGGGCGGTGACCGTGATGCTGGAGCCGTTGGCGCCATCGATACGCAGGACGCCAGTGGCCGGGGGGTTGCCATCGACTGACTGGAAGGGTGTGGTCGTGCCGTAATCAACCCTGCCTTCGAAGTTTGAGCTTTCCAGTGAACCGGACTCTGACAAGGTCATCAGCCACCCACCGCCGCGGTAATCGTCATCAACCGTCGATACCACGTCATGCATTGTCCAGGACGTGCTGCCCGAACTCAGGCTGAAACGGGTTGTCGTGATGCTGTACGACTCAAGGTTTGCGGTCAGCAGGTTCATGTTGACGTTCAGCGTGCCGTTGCCGGTTTCGGTGGTGCCATCCTCGGTGATGGCGAGGTTCGTCAAGGTGAAGCGGCTGTCCAGTCGGTAGAGATCGGCAAACAGGTCGCCGGTGAAGCTCTGCACATCAATGCGCAGTCGCCCGTTGTATACGGCGCCATCGCCATCATCGCAGGACTCGAAGACTGCCGTGATCTGGTCACCCGACCGCAGCGTTTCGGTGCTGGCCAGGCTGGCGGAAAGGGTGACTGCGCCACTGACCAGGCAATTCTCGCGTTCCGGGCCATAGTTTGCGCTGGGCTGGATCTGTCCCACTGCCTGAATCGTGCGCCGGGCGGCCATCTTCAGGGCCAAGGCATTTGAACCGCCATCTGCGGCCAGGATGCCGCTGCCGCCGGCCGCCATGCCGAAGTCTCCCGAACCGGCGCCGACACTCAGCACTTCGCGGACGATGGTGTCTGCATTGCCTGCATCTATGTTCACCAGGTCGGCCGGTGCGGCTGCGCCACCACCACCGCCGCCGCCACCACCGCAGGCTGACATGCCGGCGCTGAGTGCAACCAGGATTGTGCGGGCCGCCCACGGTATCGATCGAGCTGGGTACATGGGGTGCTGTACTCGATTGTGATGAGTTTTTTTATAGCACTGCAACCGGTACAAGTCACCAGCAAAATCAGTCCAGAATCACCAGATTTGCGTTTGCGATTATGCTGGCGCCATGACCGGCCTGTCCAAAACACGCCTCATGTCTTTCCTCCAGTGCCCGAAGCGGCTCTGGCTGGAAAAGCATCGGCCGGAGCTGCTGCAGTTCAGTGCCGCCACCGAGGCGGCGTTCGCGACCGGGCACGAGATCGGCGCTATCGCCCGGCAGCTCTACGACCCGGACGGCACCGGCATCCTGATCAGTGGCAGCGACGGCATGGCGGCGGCGATGCGCGATAGTGCTGCCGCACTCGCTGGCCCGGCGACTACGCCGCTCTTTGAAGCAACCTTCGAACGCGATGGATTGCTGATCCGCGCCGATGTGCTGGATCGTCAGGCGGCGCGACTCATCGAAGTGAAATCCTCAACGACCTGCAAAGATGAGCATGTCACGGACTGCGCCATTCAGGCCTGGGTACTCGAGACTTCAGCTGCCCCGCCACAGTCGGTGCTGCTTGCCCACGTCAATAATCAATTCGTCTATCCGGGCGACGGTGATTATCGCGGCCTGCTGGTCGAGGTGGATGTCAGCGCTGCGATCGGTGCGCAGCGGCAGCAGGTGCCGGCGTGGCTGGCAGCTGCCGTGCAGACGGTCGACGGAGCGAGTCCGGAGGTGGCCATCGGCCGGCGCTGCCGCAGGCCTTATGAGTGTCCATTCATTGCGCACTGCTGGCCGGCAACCGACTATCCGCTCACCACGCTGCCCGGCGTCAGTCAGCGTCTCGACGAGCTGATCGCGCAGGGCTATCAGGATGTACGCGAGCTGCCGGAGGCGAGGGCGGGCAGCGGCCAGGCGCAGCGGGTCTGGCGTGCCGCCTGCAGCGGGCAGCCAGAGACAATCGATGCTTCAGTGCGTGCCGAGCTCGCAGCGCTGGGCTGGCCGCGTTACTACCTTGATTTCGAGACCATCGGCGGGGCGATTCCGCGCTGGGCAGGTACGCGGCCCTGGCAGGCGGTGCCGTTCCAGTGGTCATTGCATATCGAGCCAGCGCCCGGCCAGCTTGAACATGCGGAGTTTCTGGATCTCAGCGCTGCGTTGCCGGCGCGTGCAGTTGCCACCGCGTTGCTGGCAGCGATCGGTACGCAGGGACCGGTGCTGACCTGGACGGGTTACGAAAAGCAATGTCTGGGCACGCTGGCCGCTTTCTGTCCCGAGCTTGCCGACGCACTGGCTGCGGTGGTCGAGCGACTGGTGGACCTGCATCCGATCGTGAAGCGCGGCTGGTATCATCCGGCGATGAAAGGCAGCTGGTCGATCAAGGCACTGCTGCCAGTCATCGCTCCCGAGATGGATTACGCGCAGCTCGAGGGTGTGCATGATGGCGGTGGCGCGCAGCTGGCCTGGGCCGAGGCCGTTGCGCCGCAGACCCCGGCAGCGCGGCACAACGAGCTGCGCGAGCAGCTGTTACGCTATTGTGGTCACGACACGCTGGCCATGGTGCGCGTGCTGAGGTTTTTTTCCTGATCCCGTATGCAGTCGCCGCAACACAAGTCACTCGATAGTTCATGGGCTCTCGCCGCTGGCATCGCTTTCAGCGCGCTGTTCACGGCCTTCATCTGGTTCAGCGGCAATATATGGCCCACCCCCGCACCGTATTTGCCCGAGCGGCCGGGCTTCTGGTACGAGTGGCAACTGGCTGAACCGACCTTCTGGAGTCGCGCGACTGCCTGGGGCGGCTATCTCTTGCACCAGTTCATGCTGTGGTGGCTGATCTGGTATGCAAAGCACCGGCAGCCGGGATATACGCGTGGCCTGCATGCGGTAAATGTCTGGGCGCTGGGCGGCAACGCACTGTTCATTGGCTTGCATTGGCTGCAAACGCGTCTCTGGTATGACGGGTTGGCGCAGGACGTGCACGAGGTCACCTCGTTCGCTTCGGTGGCCGTGATGCTGATCGTGATCCTGATCATGGAGAATGACCGGCGTGGCCTGTTTTTCGGCCGCAAAGTCTCGCTGGTCAGTGCAGCGGGCGAGGTGGCCCGCAAGTATCACGGTTACTACTTCGCCTGGGCAATCATCTATACCTTCTGGTATCACCCGATGGAAAACACCTCGGGACACATGATCGGCTTTTTCTACATGTTCCTGCTGCTCCTGCAAGGCAGCCTGTTCTTTACCCGCACGCATCTGAACCGCTACTGGACACTCACGCTGGAAATGATGGTGATCGCGCACGCCGTGCTGGTCGGCATGATGAACGGCACGCGCTGGGAAAATTTTGTCACCGGACTGCTGGGCATCTTCGTCATCACCCAGATTTACGGGCTGCCGTGGACCCGTGCGCAGCGCTTTGCCGCCACGCTGGCTTACCTGCTCGCCGTCGTGCTGATCTACTACTACGGCCGTGGTCTGGGCTACATCTGGGAAGTGTTCATGATCCCCGTCTGGGATTACGCCGCAGTGCTGCTGTTCTCGCTGCTGATCATCGGCCTCGCCCGCCTCGCCCCACCCCGCCCGTAGGAGCGGCTTCAGCCGCGATCTTCCGATCAAATATTCGCGCCTGAAGGCGCTCCTACCGGTGGTGTTCCGTGGGAGCGGCTTCAGCCGCGATTCTTCTGCTCAAATAATCGCGGCTGAAGTCGCTCCTACGAGAAGGCGCTGCTACGGGCGGGGCTTGCGTGGCGCAGCGCATTGGTTGAAAGTTCGGGTATGGATTTCAGCTCGCCGGATTTCTGGATTGCGGTCGGACAGATCATCCTCATCGACATATTGCTCGGTGGGGACAATGCCGTGGTGATCGCGCTGGCCTCGCGTCGTCTGCCCGCA
>JBIJCV010000216.1:0-3979 GCA_044344525.1 Gammaproteobacteria bacterium
CTCCGGGGTAATCAGGCTGACACCACCGGCTGCCCGCGCCGTGTAATAGGCGATGGCGCGGTCACCCCAGTCACCGTCCTTTTCCACCGTGCCGCGTATGCCCATCGCCGGCATGATCACGCGGTTCTTCAGTTTCAAGTTGCCGATGTAGCCCGGTTCCAGCAGTCGCATCCCGATATGATCCTGATCAGCCGTCACCACGCCGATTCTCGCTGATTCTCCATGGCCCGGTAAGACTGGATGGCCGCTTAGAACCCGGCGCCCCAGCGGTACTGCCAGGCAATGCCGAAGCCATCGTAGTCGCCGCCGGTGCGGCTCGAGGTGCCGCTGCTGGCATAGAGCTTCACCGAATTGTAGCGGTCTACCGGCAGCGCAATCGTGAATCCCAACCGCGTGCTCGACTGCTCATTGTCCTGCTTCACACCGTTTACGCCAGTGCGCGCGCCCGTATAGGCGGTGCCATCCAGTGCCAGCCAGATGCCGGACTGAAAACCGTAGATCAGGTGACCCTGCGCGGCATACAACGGTTCCTGCTCGACCGTACCACCGTCGAGAAAATCGTTGTTGTCGGTGAAAAACGTGACACTGGGTGCCACTTCCAGCGTCCACGCACCCCACCCCTTCGAAAACCCCAGCTCGGCCTTGAAGGACCAGCGGTTGGTGCCAATGTTGATGAGCTTGCCTGAGTCGTACTGGCCGAGTGGCGCCGACACCGCCAGGGTCGCCCCGACGATGAAGTCCTGCCGATACCCCGCGACCGCGAGTAGCCGACGAACGCAGTGTTGGTGCGCAGCTGCGCATCCTCGATCGGAACCGCCGGATCAAAGCCGACGGAACCATCCGTGTAGCCGTAGCCTGAGAGCAGGAAATTGAGACCGACCGGCGTGTTCGTATACGACCTCGGCTCGAGTTGCTGGGCGTGCGCGCCAACCAGCACGAACAGGAGGGCAAGTGCCCAGCGCGCTGCACTGGTCGCTGTAGTGATCCCTCGCACGGATCTGCAATTAATCGCGGTCTGAGCCCTGACTGCTAGTTGCTCGGGTCCGGCGGGGCGAAGCCGGGCGGGACCTTGAGCCAGGGGTAATTCTTCGCGGCCAGATCGTAGCCCGCACCATAGAGCGCGCGCATGTAGTCGTTGTCGAACTCTTCCTTGTGAGCAACGTTAAAGCTCGACGGGATGAACGCGAGGTTGAAATCCACGCCATCACGCTGGGTGGTGGCATAGATCCGGTAGAGATCGCCGATACCCTGGGAGTGGATCAGCGAGGCAACTGCGCGCCCGGCGATGGTCATGGTGTTGCGTTCGACCTGCGCCCAGTCCGGGTCCAGCCGCGCGTTGCGGATCACATAGAGACGACGCTCCCGGGTGGTGCCGGTGGCTGCCGCCATGTTCTTTGCCGACACGCCGACGGGATAGGCAAATACCTGGGCCATGATGCCGCCATCCACGTGCATCTCCTGGTAGGCCTTGCCGTCAGCTTCCACGTCGATCATCACGGGCGGAAAACCCGCGGGGATGGACGCGGATGCGATCATGACGTTCACGAACAGGTCCAGGGCTTTGGGACCTCCATAAGTGGCGATCTTGCCCATGTCCCAGATGATCGCGCGCCGCGCATCCATGTCGGCGGTAGCGATCAGGAGGAAGCGGCCTTTCGCATACTCCGCAGCGATCAGCTTCAGGAACTCCTCATTCACGGACTTGCGCGTCAGCGCCCGCAACGGCGAGTTGTCGGCCATCGCGTCGCCGAGCACACCAGAAAGAAAATTGCGTGGTTCGATCACGTCTTTGGGCGAGATGGTGGTGTAGACCTCCTTCAGGGTCGCGTCATAACCGGGCCCGAGAAAGGCGAAGGGCGCAATCAATGCGCCCGTGCTGATGCCGGTGACGAGCTTGAACTCCGGCCGCGTGCCCGCGACCGTCCAGCCATTGAGCAGCCCCGCAGTGTACGCACCGTTATCGCCGCCACCCGAAATCGCCAGAAAGTTCACGGCAGGCAACGATGCCACCGAACCCTGACTGCCGATGTAGGCTTTCTCCCGGTTCAGCGCTTCGACGGCGGTGTTGAGAAAGTCCGTCATATCGCCACCCGCGACGAACCGCACACCGGGCATGCCCGGGATCTCCGCTTTCGCGGTCAGGGAGGCGGGCACCGCATCCAGCCGTGGCGGTGCTGTTACGCAGCCTTGATTCAGCAGGGATAGCACAGCGATCAGGAGAATGTTCCAGACGATACTTCTACCCATGACGTTCAACCTTTGTCCGATGGCAAGCCTGACACTCTACTATTATCCGCAGCAGGCTCGCTACGCGCGCAGCCGCGGGCCAAAGTCTGGTATCACCAGGCCGCGGTCGCCCGGACACACGCAAGAGGGTTACTCATGAAAGCACTGCTCGAGTTCATCTGCACGACGCTGATTGATGGCGTCCTGGCAACGGCAGCATTTCGCGGTATGGCGGCGCGCCGACCATGAAGATCCGGCACCTTGTACTGCGCGGTCTCGGTGTGCTGGCCCTGCTCGGCGTGAGCGCGCTGGCTGTCGCGCTCTGGGCCTATCGCGACATTCCCGCTGCCGAACTGGAGGCCCGCTACGCCGGCCCTGATTCGCGCTTCATCACCATCGATGGCGTGCGCATCCATTACCGGGACGAGGGCACAGGTCCAACAGTCGTGCTGCTGCATGCGAATTTCTCCAACCTCATCGACTGGGACCCGTGGGTGGAGGCCCTCAAGGACCGCTATCGCGTCGTGCGCTTCGACATGACCAGCCACGGGCTCACCGGCCCGGATCCGACCGGCGACTACACCCAGCAGCGCACAGTGCTGCTGACCGAGCGCTTCATCGATGCGCTCGGTCTCGACAAGTTCACCCTCGGTGGCACATCCATGGGCGGGACGGTCGCCATTCACTATACGGCTGCCCACCCGGAGCGCGTCGAACGGCTGATCCTGCTCAGCCCCGGCTCGCTCGAAGGTCGCGAGCGCAAGCGGCGCGGCAGCGTGCCGAAGGTCGGCTACGTACTCAAATACATCCTGCCACGCGCCCTGCCGCAGGCGATGCTGCGCAGCGGGTTTGGCGACCCGACCCGCTTGCCCGACTCGCTGGTGGACCGCTGGTACGACATGTGGATGCGCGAAGGCCAGCGCGAGGCGCAACTCGACCGGCTGTCGCAGTACCAGGCGGGTGACATCGAAGGACTGATCCGCTCGCTGCGCGTGCCAGTGTTGCTGCTCTGGGGCGAGGCCAACAGCACCGCCGTGTTCGAGCAGTCGGTCGAGTTTCGCCAGCTGCTGGAAAACGTGCCGGTGCTGAAGTTCATCAGCTATCCGGGCGTCGGCCACATGGCCGTCGAGGAAGCGGGCCCGGCGATTGGCAAAGACGTTCGCACCTGGCTGGATACGCCGCTGTCATGATCAGCAGCATCAATCACAGGCTGGTTGGCGGCCTGATCTGCGCCGCCCTGCTGCTGGTTGCAGCCCGGTCCACATCAGCGGGCGACCGCGATGACTGGCAGCACTACGGCGGCGGCCCCGGCGGATCGCACTATTCATCGCTTGCGCAGATCAACCGGGGAAACGTCGGGCGCCTGCAACTCGCGTGGAGCTATCGCACCGGCGATATCGAACGCTACCCGGAGCGCCGTCGGATGGCGGCCCTGAACGTCACGCCGATCCTGGTGCCCAAAGCGGCTGGACAGTCGCTGGTCCTCTGCTCGGCCATGAATCGCGTCATCGCGCTCGATCCCGCGACGGGCAAGGAGCGCTGGGTCTACGACCCGCACATCGAGATGGGACCGATGGGCAACAAGTTCCTGTGCCGGGGCGTGGCCTACTGGGAGGACACTGCCGCACCGGCCGGCGCGAGCTGCAAGCACCGCATCTTCACCGGCACCAAGGATCTGCGCCTGATCGCCCTCGATGCCGTGACGGGCCAGCCCTGCACAAGCTTCGGTAACCGCGGCACCGTCGACGTCCGG
>JBIJCV010000292.1:0-3126 GCA_044344525.1 Gammaproteobacteria bacterium
GTTGATCAGGTCGTAGGTCTCGCCGAGGCCCGCTGTCTCCAGCGTCCGGGTCCGGGCCCGCAGCAGGTTGTAGAGGATCTCCCGGTGCTCGTGACCGGCGACAAGGCTCTGTATCCAGCCGATGGCGACGTTCCGCCAGCCGCTCGTGACCTCGTTGACCCGGTGGGTGATGCCGGTGTGATACACGAACATGTCGCCCGCGTTGCCCTTCACGGCGCGCTCGGCGCCCATCGAGTCCACGACCAGTTCACCGCCCTCATACGAGTCCGGCGGGGCCAGGAAGATCGTGAACGAGACGTCCGTGCGCAGGAAGCGGTTGGGCACGAACTGGATGGCGGCGTCCACGTGGTCCGCGTAGCGCATGCCGGGGCCGTACTTCGCGAAGGTCACCGGGGTCATCACGTGGGGGAGGGCATAGGACTGCAGGATCTCGCAGTTCAGGATGGCCTGCAGGATGAGGTTGTTGGCCTGGGCGTAGGCCGGGTGCCGGACGTCGGCCTGCCGGTTGTTTTTGATCTGCGAGCCGTGGACGCCACCCGTGTTCTTCCCATCGATGAATGGCACTTTCTTCAGCATCTGCTCAAGCTCGCCGAGCTTGCCCGGGGCGAGGAACTGGTCAATCAGCAGCATGGCGGCTCTCCGGTGCGGAATCATCCATCCGCCGAGCATAGCGGGACCTGAGGGACTGGCCTAGGGCCTGATCACCGTCGGCCATGCTGCCGATGCTCCGGCCGGCTTCAGGGTAGGGACCGCGACGCCCTGGCAAGTCAGACGGCGAGCACGAACAGGCGGATGATGCCTGCGAGCGCCACGAGGCTCAGGGTGGCGACGAAGGCGGTCTCGATGCAGCGCGTGACGGTATTGATGCGGGTCATGGCGAGCTCTCCAGTGTGAGTGTCGATGAACTGTTGTTCGCCTCCACCGGCGTGGCGGATGCGCGCCGGGACTCCGCGTTACAAAGTGTTACAGAAGGTCCCGGAGCATCTGATTGTTTGGCCCGGACTGGCCGGCTTCCGCTAAGCTCCGCACCATTGTTGAATGGTTTTGTGACAGGGACGCCTGCAGGCGCGATGTGGCACGTTTATATTGTGCGGTGTGCAGATCAGAGTCTGTACACCGGGATTGCCAGGGATCTCGATGCGCGCATCGGGCAGCACAATGCCGGCAAGGGCAGTGCCTATACGCGCTCGCGACGCCCGGTTGAACTGGTGCACAGCGAGCTGGCGGACGACCGTGGTGCAGCGCTGCGACGGGAAGCCGCCATCAAGCGTATGCCGGTGGTGTTGAAACGCAGTCTGGTTCAATCCGGAAAGTAGCAGGGGATTTCGATGTTTGCGGATTCAGTAGTGACGCGTACGGGACAGTTCTGGAAGCTCGCGCTGGCCATGCTTCTGCTGCTGGCCGGGAGTTTTGTGCCGCTGTTTGAGTCCGCCGGGATGTCCTGGACGGTGGGCACCATCCTCGCTGTGATCGGCTACGCTTTTGGCTGTCTGTTCATCCGCTGTCCGGGTTGCGGCAACCGCTGGTTCTGGGCGGCTGCACTGGATGGGGCGCTCTACAAACCGCTGATGACCGCACCTGTCTGCACCAGTTGCAAAAAGGAATTCGGGGCGGCCCGCTAGAGACACGCCCCGATCCGGTTCCCGTTCCGGTCTCAGTTCGTCCAGGGAAAGCTGGTCGACACTGAAAACACGACCCGGCTGTCGTTGGCAAAGGCACCGCTGTTGACCTCGAGTTCCGAGTCCGTGTCGGTATCGACATAGCGCAGGTTCAGGTCGAAGTGACTGACGGTGTAGCCCAGACCAACCGACCAGTCCATGTACTCGCCGTCGATGCCGGTCGTCTCCAGGTCGTCCTCTGCAGCATCGGCCACTGCATCCCAGTAGTCGCCAAAGCTCTTGCCTACATGCAGCCCCAGCGTCAGGCCGGCCGGCAGTTCGAAGCTGGCATTGAGTTCGGTGTACCAGGCGTCGTCACCGGTATCGCCATAATCGTCCGTATACCAGGCTTTGGCATCGAACATCTTATAGCTGCCACCCAGGTAAGCCTCACCATACTCCTCGATCTCCGACTTGGCGGGCGAGGAATCGCTGTCCGGGTACATGTAGTAGACCATCCCGACGTCCCAGCCAATGCCACCTTCCATCTCGCCTGAGAGGCCGGCACTGAGGTCGATTTCGATCGAACCATCGTAATCGGGGCCGTAATCGAGGCTGCTGCCCCAGAGGCTGGCATAGAAGCCATTGTCGTGGGCGTAGTCGATGCTGCCCTGGACTGCCGGGTCTTCATCACTCAGTGAAACACCACGGAAATCGTAGTCGCTGGTTACTGTCGCCGTGCCGGTGATTTCGGCATGGACTGTCGTCGTCAGGCCCAGAACGGCCAGTGCCGAAAAGGCTGCAATACTGCGCATATATACCCCCCCCTGAGGCTGTGTTTGAAGCAGTGCAAAAGGTAGCACGTTCCGCAACGAAAAGTGGCTGGAGTTCCATGTCGTTCGGAAGCACTTGGAAGCCGCCTTTCCACGGCGAGATGCCTGCGCTATAAAGACCCAAATCCACAGGGTTTCACAACTCGCCTCGGGGGAGATCGGATATGAAGAGCTTTACACGCCAGGCCGGTACCGTGCTTGCCCTCGCCTTGCTGCTGGGCGCATGCGGTGGTCCGAAACCGGAGGCCGGGAGCGCTGCCGCACCGGCACCCGCTGCGGCTGCCGGCAGTACCGATGCCGAGAAAGTCCTCAACGTGTACAACTGGTCCGACTACATCGACGATGCCGTGATCAAGGAGTTCGAGACGGAGTACGGGATTCACGTCAATTACGATGTGTTCGACTCCAACGAAGTGGTAGAGACCAAACTGCTGGCGGGCAGCACGGGTTACGACATCGTGGTGCCCTCGGCTTCGTTTCTCGAGCGACAGATCACGGCCGGCGTGTTCCAGCCGCTGGATGCCGCGCTGCTGCCGAACCTGAAGAACCTCGATCCCGATATCACCAGTCGGGTTGCGCTCCATGATCCAGGCAACAAGTACTCGGTCAATTACCTGTGGGGCACCTCCGGCGTGGGTTACAACGTGGAGAAGATCAACCAGCGCATGCCCGATGCGCCGACAGAAAGCTGGAAG
>JBIJCV010000260.1:0-3483 GCA_044344525.1 Gammaproteobacteria bacterium
CTACCGTCGCTCCCACGGCGTGCTTGGTAGGAGCGCCTTCAGAACCGCGATCCCGTAGGAGCGCCTTCAGGCGCGATTCATGACGGGTATAGCGGGGCGGTCAGTACCGTGCTGCCGGCGGGCAGATCCTCGCTGCGCTCCGGAATCACGGCCCAGCAGTTGGCTTTCAGCAAGGTGCCGATCCGGAATGACTCCTGTCCCGGCAGGATCTCGACCCGGCTGCGCGCTTCGCTATCCACGGTGCGATGCGCCTTGGCAAAGAAGCGCAGCTGGCCACGGCTGCGCACGGCCTCGCTGCAGATCGCCGGTGTGAAGACTTCTGCGCACATGCCCTGCATCGCGCGCAGTGCCGGTATCACAAAGAAGCGCATGCCAACGGCGACAGCCAGTGGATTGCCGGGCAAACCAAACAGATGTTTGCCGCCCGGCAGTCGGGCGTAAAGAATCGGTTTGCCGGGGCGGATTGCAACTTTATGAAACAGCAGTTCGCCGCCCAGCGCACGAATCACATCCGGCAGCAGATCCAGCCGACCTGCTGACACGCCGCCGGTGGTGAGAATCAGGTCGGCGGCGTCCATCAGTCCGGTCAGCTCGTCGCGCAGGGTGACCGGGCTGTCGGTGGCCGTGGTGCGGGTGATGCCGGCGATGCCCAGCTGTGCGAGCAGTGCCTGCAGATACGGACCATTGGCGTCACGAATCTGGCCGTCCTGCAATTCGCTGCCGCTGCTCGCCAGTTCGCTGCCGGTGGTGAGGATCGCCATGCGCGGTGTGTCGCATACCGGGACTTCATCCAGGCCGCAGGCTGCAAGTCCCATCAGGTGATGGGGTGCCAGCCGGGTGCCAGCCTCGATCAACCGTGCGCCACGCCGGAAGTCCTCGCTCATCTGTCTTACGTTCTGGCCGGACTGGACCGGCTGCAGCAGACGAATACTGCTGAGCGGTGCGCCGTCGCGCCGGTGTTCGGCAATACGCTCTACCGGCACCACGGCATCGAGACCGACCGGGACTGGTGCCCCGGTCATGATTTCCCAGGCCCTGCCGGGAACGGCTTGTGGCGGCGCAAAGCCCGCCACCACAGTGCCGGCGACCGGCAGGATGACCGGTTGCTGTTCGCTGGCATCGACGGTATCGCGGGCGGCCACGGCATAGCCATCCATGGCCGCATTGGCAAATGCCGGCACATCGAGTCGCGCATACAGTGCTTCGGCGCTGACACGGCTGGCAGCGGCATGCAGCGGCACGCTGCGCCGGGCCAGCACGGCTGACTCGGCGAGAATGATGCCGAGCGCTTCCTGGTAGCTGATCACGGTCGATCCTGCTGGTGTTACGGCTTGTTGCCGTCCTGTTGTGCCGGTATGTTGCCACACTTCCGGACGCCGCCTTTGCACCGAACCACATGGATAACGCATGAATACTCAACCAACCGCTACCCGGCCGGCAGCAGATGTGTCGTCGGGGGTAACGCGATGCGTGGTCAATCGCGATACGGCTGCATCAGCCGGGCTGCGCTGTCTGTGTTACGCAGCATTCTCTGAATTGATGGCTTCGCCGCATGAGGTCGATGCACGCGCGGGTCTGCTTGAGCGGGTGGGTCTTGGTGATGCAATGGATGCGTTGCTTACCGAAGTTGGCAGCGCGGAGCTGACCCACTTGCAGTCTGAATACAGCGGACTGTTCGAGGTTGGCAGTGAAGGCCCGCCGGTACCCATCCGTGAGGATCTGCAGACCGGACAGCGGGCCGGTACGCGTGAGGACGTGGTGCGCTTTTACGATTATTTCGGTTATGTACTCGACGAGAAATTTTCCTGGCAGCCGGATCATCTGTCGCTGGAGCTGGAGTTCATGCACTACCTGTGCTTCAGGGAGACAGAGGAGGGTGCCGACGTGTTGTCCTACCAGCTCGCGCAGGTGGACTTTGCCGAGCGGCATCTGCTCAGCTGGGTACCGCGCTTTGCGGCTCAGGTCGAAAAGCACGCACCCGGCTCGCTGTATGCGCGGGTGGTTGCAGCGCTGCGGGATTTCATCGAGGAAGATTTTGCCTGGCAGATGACGACGATTTCCCTCGGCAGTGAGCAGTCGCCCTCATGAGCGCACCCGGGGGCGGTACGGTTCCATCGCGGCCAGCTAACGAGCAGCCCTGGCCGCGACCGGCAGTCGCCTGGTATGCACTCAGTATTCTGGTCGTTGCGTTCATCTTCTCTTTTGTCGACCGCATCATCCTTGCGATGCTCGTCGAACCGCTCAAGCAGGATCTGGGGCTGACGGATACCCAACTCGGCGTTCTGCAGGGGCTCGCTTTTGCCGTGTTCTACGCGGCAGTCGGATTGCCGATCGGCAGGCTCGCTGACCGCCGCAGTCGTCGCGCGATCATCGGCTGGGGCATTCTCCTGTGGAGCGTGATGACCGCAGTCTGCGGTCTGGCGCGGAATTTCTGGGAATTGTTCCTGGCGCGCGTCGGTGTGGGGGTGGGTGAGGCCGCGCTCTCGCCCGCTGCCTACTCGATGATCGCCGACTATTTCCCTCGCGAGAAACTCGGCCGTGCAGTCGGTGTCTATCAGGCTGGTGCATTCTTCGGCGCCGGCTTGTCCTTTCTGGTCGGTGGACTGGTGATACAGGCGGTCAATCGCGCCGGTGACTTCAGCTTGCCGCTGGTCGGTGCCGTGCGGCCCTGGCAGGTGGTGCTGTTCAGTGTGGGCCTGCCGGGCTTGCTGATTGCCTTGCTGATGCTGACGGTGCGTGAGCCGGTGCGGCGTGGGGTGCTGGTCGGGCAGAGTGACGGTATCCCCTTTGGCACTGTGGTGCGCTATGCGCTTCAGCGCTGGCGTGTCTTTGTCATGCATTTCATCGGCTTTGCGCTGCTCGCCGTGCCGATCACCACGATCATGACCTGGGGCTTCAGTTATTTCGTCCGGGTGCTGGGATTCAGTCCGCCGCAAGCCGGACTGACTCTGGGCAGCATTCTGGTCGTGCTCTCGCCGCTCGGGGTTTACACCGGTGGCTGGCTCGCCGACATGCTCCAGCAGCGCGGTTACCGTGATGGCACGCTGCGTGTGGGCTTGCTGGCAGCGATATTGCTGGTACCGCTCTGTGCGCTCGCGACGACCATTGCCACGCCGGCTGTGGCCATAGCACTGTTCTGTCCGCTGGTATTCGTGGCCAGTTTGTCCATGGCCGTTGCTCCGGCTGCCCTGCAGGTGATCGCGCCCAACCAGATGCGCGCGCAGATCTCGGCGACCTGGATGCTGGTGCTCAATCTGGTCACTGCGGGGCTGGGCCCCACGGCGGTGGGCCTGATCACCGACACGGTCTTCGGTGATCCGCTGGCGGTCGGATCCTCTATGGCACTGGTCAACTGTGTCAGTGTGCCGCTGGGTGCGCTGGCTTTGTGGGCGGCGCTTGTTCCGTTTCGTGCGGCAGTTGCCGAGCAGTCGCTATCGAGCTGATGCTTGGCGACAAAAGTAGTCTTTTCGTCGTCTAAGCTTT